>JASKZZ010000401.1 GCA_030147335.1 Herpetosiphonaceae bacterium
TATCGCCGGTGACAATTTGTTCGACTTCAGCCTTGCCCAGTATGTTGATTTTTGGCAGGGCAAAGGCGACGGTAGCTGCATTGCAGTGTTCCAGTGTCCCGACATGGAGCTGGTCAAGGAATATAGTATCGTCGAGATGGCTGAGGATGATCGCGTGCTGTCATTTGTGGAAAAGCCGGAAAACCCAACCACCAACACCGTCGGCATTGCAACCTACATTTATCACCGCGAACATCTGACACTAATCCAGCAGTACCTCAACGAAGGCAACTCCCCCGACCAGCCAGGTAAGTTCATCGCATGGCTCCACAAGCGCGTTCCCGTGTATGGCTACCGATTCGAGGGCGATTGGCTCGATATCGGCAATCATCAGCAGCTGCTCCAGGCCGACAACCAGATGCGAGCGAAAAATGGCCTGCCGGAGCGAGAAGAATACAGCGTTAGCTAATCCACATAGCCAATTGTCCTGTTACGGAGAGACACATGCTAGATCATGTGTCCCTCCGCCATTCGTACCGTTCCCAAACACGGTATGATGTTTTTATGACACGAATGGAGCAAATCGCGCGCTGGATTTCGCGTATTGGCCATCCTTTTGTATTGCCGCTTGTCGCGCTCATAACCGTAACACTGCAAGTTGTTCCGCCTCTTCAAGCCTTTACGCTTGTCGTAGTTATGATTGCTACGACCACCCTACCTTTGCTGCTCTTCACCCGACGACAGATTCGGCGCAAGCGCTGGAACGATTACGACGTATCGATACGTCAAGATCGGTATCTGTTGTATCCACTGGGACTGCTAACCCTGGCCGGTAGCGCGTTGGTCTTTTGGCTCCTGGACGCGCCCGTGTTCATGCTCCATGGAATCGCTGGTGGAGCAGTGCTGCTGTTTGTGGCGATGTTGGCTAATCTGATAATCAAAATCTCGCTGCATATGGCGCTGGCAATGTTATGCGGAGTAGTTATCCTGGCGCTCAATCTGTGGCTTGGCATCGTCGCGTGTGGTTTCGCCTTGGTCAACGGCTGGTCGCGTGTGGTACTACGTCGTCACACTCTTCTTGAAGTGATTACCGGCGGTCTGCTAGGTGGATTGGTGGGAATACTGCTTGTAGCAAGTAGCTAAATTACCTGCAATGTTGATGTATTGATTGCCAGCAGGCTTGGTATCAATCATCCTTCAACTCCCGACTGATTAACAGCCGTACTCCATCAGGATCACTAGTATAAGCGTACAATTCTTGCACATTGCGTGGCGCTGCAACAGTGATCCGCAGCCCTGCATCAATTGGCTGCGCCTTGATCGCCGTTGTTTTGCCGCGCCGCGATGTAATCACGCCGATGATAATTTTGGTTACCCGTGGATCGTCGCGCAGCCGCTCCACAACGGGAATAGCCGCGGCGATCAGTGTTGTATGACGACCATTGAACTTCGGCCCTTTGAGCAGGCCACGTGTTTTATCTGCCATTATGTTGTTTCGCTTCCTTGTCGCAAGACGACCCTTTCAAGCTGCGTGCCAGCCGCGTTATACTATACGCTGATGCAACCAGGAGAATAAACAATGGCAAACACACCAGCTGTACTGGACGTAAATGAGCAAGATTTTGCGACTGCTGTGCTCCAGCGGTCGGAGGACGTGCCGGTAGTTGTCGATTTTTGGGCGCCCTGGTGCGGCCCGTGCCGAGTGCTCGGGCCTGTGCTGGAGCGATTAGCCACCGAAATGCAGGGAGCCTGGGTGTTGGCAAAGGTCAACGTCGATGCGAATCAGCGGCTGGCGGCGCAATTTGGCGTGCAAGGCATTCCCGCAGTTAAAGCCTTCCGCAACGGCAAGGTCGTCGACCAATTTACCGGCGCGCTGCCGGAAAGCCAGGTTCGGACATGGCTCAAAAAGCTCGTTCCATCTGATGCGGAGCGGCTGTCCGAAGTAGCCGCACGATTAGAAGCCGAAAACCTTCAGGCTGCCGTTGATCAGTACCGTCAAGCGCTCCAGGTTGATCCAAAACATGGACGAAGCTTACTTGGTCTGGGCCGCGCGCTCACGTTGCTCAACGATTCGGAAGCGACGGAGATTTTGAGCCGGATTAGCGCGGGATCACCTGAATATCCTGCCGCGCAAGCACTGCGTCAGATCGGAACATTCATGAGCGCCGCACAAGATAACCTTGCAGATGCGCGCCAGCAACTAGCACTCGATCCAAAAAACACGCAGGCGCGGTGGCAACTTGCGGCTACGCTTGCGCGTTCTCAACAGTGGGATGATGCGCTGCGTCATCTGCTTGCCATTGTGCAGCAAGACCGAGCGTTTGGTAACGACGCAGCCCGTCAAGCAATGCTGGCGATCTTTGCGCTGCTGGGAGAACGTGACGCAATAGCTGCGAACTATCGACGCCAGCTTGCCAGCGCCCTTTTCTAGCGTATGGGAATGTACACAGCACATTTTGGGCTAGATCGGAGCTAACCTGCATCAGCCCTGGTACTTGTCTTGCTAGCGAAGATAGATTGGTTATTTTATTATAGGTGTTCCCGCATGGCCTCCGTCATGGTTGTTGAAGACGAAGACGTGTTGCTTGAAATGGTTGGTATGCTGATCGAAGACAACGGTCATCGAGCGATCCGCGCGACAAATGGCCGTGAAGCGCTAGCCATGCTCACGGCAGAAGCTGAACCTCCTTTGCTCATTATTTCGGACGTGATGATGCCGCTCATGAACGGCATTGCCCTGGCGCAAACCTTGAAACAAGATGCGCGCTACTCGCACGTCCCGATCGTACTGATGAGCGCTGGTGGTAAGCCGATTGCGGAAGGCGTGGCCGACCATTTTCTGCCAAAACCATTTGAACTTGAGCATATCGAGTTGCTGATTGAGCAATACGCCGGATGAGCTTTTTGAACAAGGAGTAGGCATGGCTGACTCGCAGCCAAACAAAGCAGGACAGCCAACGTCCCTTGATGCTCTTGGCTACAATACACGCACACCTCGTAAGTTAAGTGGAGGCCATGTTGCGATCGATATGGTGCTGGGCGGCGGCATCCCGCGCGACTCGTTATACGTATTGACCGGACCTCCCGGCGCCGGCAAGACGATCTTGGCGCAGCAAATTTCATTCACTGCCGCCAAGGCTGGTCTGCACGTTGTTTATTTCACCAATGTATCGGAAGCACACTCAAAAATCGTTGAGCATATCCGCAATTTTGCTTTTTACGAACCCGATCTCATCGGCGACCGTATCCAAATCTACAACATCACAAGTCAGGTGCGTAACAAGGGCTTTAAAGAAACGCTGGACTTCATCGTTGACACGGTACGCAACGAAAAAACAGACCTCGTGATTGTGGATAGCTTTCGCGGCTTGAAGCATGTACTGGAAGTCAGCGTACGCGCTCGCGGCGCAATGTTTGACGCGGCGGCTCAGCTATCGATCCTTGGCTGTACCAGCATTTTGATCGGTGAATACACGCCACACGAGATCATGACTGAGCCGGAGTTTGCTATCGCCGATGGGATTATTAATCTTACCCATAGCACCGAG
>JASKZZ010000402.1 GCA_030147335.1 Herpetosiphonaceae bacterium
GCCAACCGTGCCTACATCAACGCCTGCATCATCACCGACTACTGCTCCAGTCATTGGTGGCTGTAGTGTGAGTATCAATAATGGAGCGACCTATGTTGGACAACGAGGTGTGCAGCTCTGGCTCAACGTTGCTGGGGCGACGCAAATGCAACTGAGCAATGATGGTGGATTTGCACAAGCAGCCTGGGTGCATTACGACTCACGAACCGATTGGGTGATGAGTAACCCAGGTGAGCGTATAGCAACGCTGGTCGTTTATGCTCGCTTTGTTGATGCACAAGGCCGGCTGCTGTGCGGAGGTGCAAACATCAGCGACGATATTATTTACGATCCGCTGCCACCGCGAGCTACTGCATATGTTACCGGTTCTACACACGCAGACGGCCTTCGGGCAGCCGCGCAATCGGCTGTACTGCTCCGCATTGTCGCGGAAGATCAGGCGGGTGGTAGTGGAGTGACTCATATGCGGATCGCAACCGACAGTGCCTTCACCAATACACAGTGGGTTCCATATAGCGCGACAACTGAGGTGGTCGCCCAGCCGGGCGCGCGCATTTATATCCAGGTTCGGGATGCGGCTCACAACGTTTCCGCAGCGACCAGTATCAGCGTCCACTACCACATACACATTCCATTGATCAAGCGTTAACTGTTGTTGCTGATTGACCTTCGTGAACTATGGAGGCAGTAACCCCCAGTGTACGTGGTGGTTATTGCCTTCGGTCCTGCTTCCGTGGTCCGTGTGTAACAGGAAAGCCAGCAGAACGACAGCCCTAAACGATGTTTACAGGCGGGCGACAGTAATTCTGGTTCACGCAACAGCTGGATATGTTGCTGTGGTCCATTCTTTTGTACGTGTTGCAAGGATGGCTTGCAATGTTGCGGCGATACGTAGCTGTGCTAGCGGTGTACCAAGTGCAACAAGCACGTTAGCGAGCTTCTGTCACAGCTAAATATAGCCTGACGGGTACTCCTTTGGAGTCTAGACGAGGCAGTGGCCCATCTGTTAGGATAGCATTGGAAGTGAGGAAGGGACCAGTAGGAAGGATGCCCTCATGGAGCGCGAACCGATCACACCGCCAACGGACGACTCGCAGCAACTCAGCGCCATTCTGAAAGGATTGGTTCGAGCAATTTTAAACGGTACGCCCAGCGATGTGCTTCAGGTCACGCCAGCCCCATTACCCCCAGATGGGTCAGCCAAAGGTTAACCATACGCATCACCCTCCACACGGTCGCACAGCCTACTCGATTATTCATCGAGTAGGCTGTGTTGTTTTGCCTGCCAAACATGTTGATTGATGCGCTACCTGCCGAGGAAAAAGATAAGCTGCGTACCAGTGCAGCTTACCACCAAGCTTCGACTCGGCGTACAAATAGCATGCATGCTCGAGAGGGAACTGAGAGTTCCTGTACAAAAATGGGAAATTGGCGCGAATATGCATGTTTCTACTCGCAGGGGCGGCGTAGGGTTACAAACATCACCCTCAGAGGGGATATAAGGCTATTTCAGAATGGCATACAATGCAGGCAGTAACACCAGGGAGCGTTCGTGCGGGGCGAACAATTCCTGGTGTTTCTTTATTCCTCGCTGTTCCCCCTCCGATATCAACGTACAACACCATCACCTAGTCCTTGTTCCCATCCTCCCTTTCCCTGCAAACATTGTGTGAGAACACAATAGAACAATGGTGTAGTGTCAACGGATGACAAGCAGCAAACAGGGGAGTGCGAGAGCACGTGATGCGAGTGACTTCCACAATCTGCCATGTGCCGCATAAATGGCTAGCTGACGATGCACCTATGCTGATGGTTAAGTTGTAACAGGAAAATGATGAAGAACGGGCACGTTCCTGTAGTGCTTCGATTTAGAGTGCATCAATTGCTTGTTGAGCTGTGTAATGTCTCGTTCTCTGCTCAGTAACAGATACCGTCTTAATTGCAGCCTCATACGTGCGCAGTTCGGCCTCGGATTGCCTACTACCGCCACATTTAAGTAAATGCGACAACGTTGAGCCTAGCATCGTTCAGCATTTTGTAATGGCACCGACATGCATTTTTTCACACCTGCGACGGTGGAAAGCTCTAAATCAAGCAAAAGCCGCTTCGGCCGGTACCAGGAATACGAAACTGTCCGACCTCAATCCCGTTGTTGGGAGTGTCAAGTAGGTCGGGCAGGTCGGGGACGATCGTGATCAGGATACCAACGTAGCAACTGCGTCAATCGCTTGCTGTAGCGTCAAACGGTCCCCGAATTCTCCTGCTTGACAACATTTAGGCTACATGCTAATCTGGTACGTACCAGAACGTACTAGATGGAACAGGGAGTAGGATTTCCCACGACTTGAAATACTTCATTGAGGGTACACAGGCAAAAAGTCGTTAAGGTATCTATCGCTGTGACTTTTTCGGTGCCGTCAGTGAGTTTTCAACAAACATCGTTGTACTGGCTATGCAGTCCCCACTAACGAACTGAGGAGATCGTGTGACTCAAACATACGAAACGATGGTTGCTCACCCTCAATTCTTGCTTGATCAGGCCCTAGAGCGTGTGTACCAGAATCATCATCGTTACCCGCAACGGTTCCTGGTAACTGGTGATGCACATGCATATCACCTCAACGATAATACAAATTGGCTCGCTGGCTTCTGGCCCGGTTTACTGTGGCTGACGTATGCGGCTACAGGCAGACGGGAACTTCGCGAACACGCAGAGTCCTTACTACCGAGCTTTCGTACTCGTCTGGACCAACGAGTGCATATTACCCATGATCTGGGGTTTCTTTACACGTTGAGCGCCCGCGCCCAGTATCAAACAACAGGAAATGAAGCGGCCTACGACTTGGCGATCCGTGCCGCACGTGAGTTGGCATTACGTTATCGTCACGCAGGGCGTTACATTCAAGCATGGGGCCAAATTGGCGACCCACTCGAAGGTGGCCGTATCATCGCTGACTCGCTGATGAATGTCCCCTTGCTTTTCTGGGCAGCACAAGAGACGGGCGATCGCGACCTTCAATCAATAGCCTGCGCACACGTGGAAACGTGTCTTACGTACCTCGTGCGGACCGACGGGAGTACGTACCACACATTTTTCTTCAATCAGCACACGGGGCATCCCGAAGCGCCGCAAACGCATCAAGGGTTCGCTGATGATTCACTCTGGGCACGCGGTCATGCATGGGCAATTTATGGTTTCGCAGTTGCCGCAGAATGGTGTCACGACGATCGGTTTAGCGCAGCAGCGGTGCATGCACTTGATCGGCTGATGGTCGAACTGCCGTCACACGGTGTTCCAATCTGGGATCTTCGCTTGCCGCCGGACGCACCTGCCTACCTGGACAGCTCGGCTGGCGCAATTGCGGCAGCAGGGGCGCTACGCCTTGCGCGACTATATGGAGAGGCTGCTGACGGACCTTGCTCACGGGCGGCGCACCGGCTGATCGATGCGCTCCATGCGACCTGCTATGTCCCACAAGGTGAAGGAGACGGACTCCTTCAGCATGGCTGTTTGCATGCTCCCAAAGGGTGGGAGGTCGATAATTACCTGATTTTTGGGGATTACTTTTTTCTTGAGGCATTGCTGATGCTTGCCGGTCTGGCCCCCGACTTCTGGGGACCGAGCACACAAATGCTGATCACGGAGCGTGTACCAGAGGGTACGACGCTCCCGGCATCGTAGTCAAAATTGATCTCAGATTGGCAGCCATTTATGACTGATGCGCCGGTGGGGCCGTCGAACGCCGAAGAATGGGGAGCGCTGGCAGCAGTTGCGTAAGATGCGGTGCTGTATCACCAGCTAGGCGATGGATCAACACCTCCGCACCCCGTCGTCCAATCTCTTCGCCGGGCAATGCAAAGGTCGTTAGTGGCACTTCGAAGTGGCTGATCGTAGGCAGGTTATCGACAGATATTAGTGACACGTCATGGGGAATGCGCAGACCAAGATCCCGCAGTGTCTTGTACACACCCATTGCGATCACATCGTTGAAACAAAACACGGCGGTTGGCTGACGCGCGTTACTAACGCTCCAAACGATGCGCGCCATTTCGCCCGCTGGTTCGGCTAGGTGTTCGGCCAATACACTGTCGGGATGAGCAGGCTCAGGTTGCTGCGGCATTTCAACGATCTGTGGCTCAAGACCAGCCTCCCGCATTGCACGTTTGTATCCGGCAGCGCGATCACCCCCCGTGCTGTAATCGAGATAGCCAAGGTGAATAATCGTATGGTGTCCAAGGTCGATCAACTGCCGCGTTGCTTGATACCCGATATGTTCATTATCGGGCGCCACGCAATCGATCGGGCTGTTGCCGACCCGGCGACCGATGTACATCGCTGGTATACCGCGTTGGTGCAGGTTTGCCACAAGTGGGGCGGCGCTGCCATTGCGCGGCGGCGTGATTGCAAACCCGATGACTCCCTGCCCAACCAGTTCTTCGACGATGTTGACCAGTGTGTCGGTACGATCGTTGTGCAGCGCCATCACCATGCCGTAGCCGGCCTGACGCAGACGCTCATTGAAGGCGTGCGCGAGCTCAGGATAGAAGAAGTGGAAGTTAGAGCTCGACACAATCATGCCGACCAACCCTCGCTGAATCGCAGGTTCAGTTCGCTGACGAACAAACGTACTCGTTCCAGGAACGCTTTGCAGCAATCCGGCTTGAATCAAGGCGCTAAACGCGTGCCGAACTGTCGCTCGACTTACGCCAAGATGCTCTTGAATGAGACGCTCGGATGGCAAGCTTTCACCCGGCTGAAGGGTCTCATCCATGATCTGCTCGTGGATTGCTTGTCGCAGCCGCGCATGAAGCGGCGCGGCGGTCGGCGTGTCAATCGCTTGCTTGACTCGATTTAAATCTAACGTAGGAGGTTCTCCTTATGAAGTAGTAGATATACATACCAGTTCGTACCAATGTAGATGATGAATTGTAGTCTGTCAATCCCGCCCTTTGGCATGTACTAACAATCTTCCGTCCTAGAAACGGTTTTGTGCTTCGTGGTGAGACCCGCATACAAGGAGGTTGCGCCGTGTTTATGAAGAACACCTTTGGGAAATGCTTCCCCGTCCTGATAACATTTGCTCTACTACTAGCAGCCTGTGGCACTCCAGCTCCACAAGATACCACTACAATCAGCGCTCCATCGACCGAAAGTAATGCCTCTGCTCCATCGACCGAAAGCAGTGTCTCTGCTCCGCAAGCTAGCAGCATGCCCGTCTCCAGTACGGCTGCCAAAGAACCGGTAACTCTCAAGGTCATGAACTGGTCGCAGGAGCAAGCCGACTTTTACAAAGAAGCTGCGGTTGAGTTTCAAAAGGAATACCCGCACATCACCGTTCAGTGGGACACGCTGGCCCAAGATAAATACAGGGAAACGCTGCCACTCATGTTCCAGAGCGGTGACGCCCCCGACATCTTCTTTTGGATCGGACAAAACCGTGTCCTGACGATGAACGAACTCCTCGCTCAGGACTGGATCGCGCCAATGGCACCAGAAGGTACCGACCTTGGCGAATGGCAGGCGCGCTGGCCCCAAGATACATTCGTTGACGGGATCAACGTTCACGAGGGCAAGGTGTATAGCTTCCCCTTCAACGATAACGTGATCTGGGGACCCGGATATATGTTTCTCAACAAGGCGATTTTCCGGGAGGCTGGCCTAAATCCGGACAATCCGCCGAAAACGTGGTCCGAACTACGCGAAACCTGCCAGAAGATCAAAGAGCAGGCCGACACGTATTGTATCGCTGCGCCGCTCAAAGGCACCCACTTCCAGCGCATCTGGTATCCCATCGCCGGCTCGATCATGACCGACAGCTTCTTCGATCTCAAGAACGGCCGCTTCAGCATCGACGATCCGCGCATGATCAAAGCGGTTGAATTCATCCAGCAGCTCTACAAAGACGAGCTGGTTGTTCCCGG
>JASKZZ010000407.1 GCA_030147335.1 Herpetosiphonaceae bacterium
GGCCCGAAGGACCGCCACCAACAATGATCAGATCGTAGAACGGCATTTGCGCCTGCACCCGCAGCCCGACTCGCTCGGCTACGTCTTGCACTGAGGGCTGAATCAACTGCGTACCGTCCGGCAAGATCACAATCGGAAGCTGGCTCGCATCTGCGCCTACAACGGCAAGCAGCTCTCGGGCAGCAGCGCTTGTCTCAATGTCGAGCCATTGATACGGCACATGGTTGCGCGCCAACAGCGTTTTGAGTTGGTAACCCTCGGCTAGCCACCGATGGCCAAGCACGCGCACGCCGTCAAAAACTGGCTGGTAGTTTGCCTGCCAGTCTTGGAGCAGATCGTCAAGAATCGGATACAGCGCTGTTTCGGGCGGGTCCCACGGCTTGAGCAAATAATAATCAATCCGCGCCAAGTTAATCGCTTGAATCGCTGCTTCAGTATCGGCATAGGCGGTCAACAACACACGTTTGGCGTCGGGAAACAAAACGATGGCCTGTTCCAGAAACTCAACACCCGCCATATGCGGCATGCGCTGGTCAACAACCATCAATGCCACATGCTCGCCACGCAGCTTAAGCTGTTTGAGCGTTTCCAGCGCTATCGCGCCGGAGTCTGCCCGCAGCACGCGATATTCCCGACCGTACTGCTTGCGTAAGTCACGCTCAATGGCACGTAGCACATCGAGATCGTCGTCCACCGTTAAAATTACTGGTTTGGCCATAAACCCACTCCTCTCGTCGAGGCAGTTCGTACAGATGCGGCTAGCAACAAAAATCGCGTTGAAACTCGGCTCGGGGGGGTAGTTGATACGTAACCAGGCGTACAAGTGGATAAGCAACTGGGACAAAGCTCACCTTGATTGCCAAACCTGTCCACATCACGATACATGACGTGAGCTTGTCCCCGTTGTATATATCATATGCTGATCTTAACAAACCGACAAGTGTCCGTTTCTGCAAATTAGCATGTGCTAACATTGTTGCTTTTTGTTAATTACGCAGTTCTTGCAGTCAACGAAATTCCCTAGCACGATTCTTGCTAAACAAACGGTGCATCGCTCAGTTCCCTCGAAGTTGTGGTTAACTTAGCACAAATCCTCGCACTGTAGCGTGGATGGTCGCGTGGCGCCGATTAAAGGGCTACGCTGCCGATCGATGAGGAACAGCGCCGCCTGTTAGATATTTGGTGTCTGTAAGGATGTCGCTGCTGCATAGTTGCAGTGACAATAATGGCGCTGTATGGAGGATTGTAGGTAACAGTACCTAGTAGTATGCTAGAAGAAGGGGCACATATGTTTGATTATTTGATCGTCGGAGCAGGATTCGCGGGCAGCGTCCTAGCTGAACGTTTAGCAGCAGGAGCCAACAAACAGGTCTTGTTGATCGACGTGCGAAACCATATCGGCGGCAATGCCTACGACCACTACAACGATGATGGTATTTTGGTGCATAAATATGGGCCGCATATTTTTCACACCAATTCGCGCGACGTGTTCGATTATTTGTCGCGTTTCACTGAATGGCGACCCTACCAGCATCGTGTAAAGGCGAGCGTCGACGGTCAAATGGTGCCCATCCCGATCAATCTGGATACCATCAATCAGCTTTATGGCTTAGATCTCACGGCGTTTCAAGTTGAAGAGTTTTTGGAGTCACTGGCCGAGCCGCGCGAGCAGATCCGCACCTCAGAGGACGTAGTGATCAGCAAGGTTGGCCGTGAACTATACGAAAAGTTCTTCCGTGGCTATACCCGCAAACAGTGGGGCCTTGATCCGTCCGAGCTTGATGCAGCTGTAACAGCGCGCGTTCCAACTCGTACCAACCGCGATGACCGCTATTTCACCGATACATATCAGGCCATGCCGCTCCATGGCTATACGCGCATGTTCGAGAAGATGCTGGATCATCCCAACATCAAGATCATGCTCAACACCGATTACCGCGAGATCAAAGACTTCGTCCCGTTTCGTGAGATGATTTACACCGGTCCCGTCGATGCATTCTTTGACTACCGCTACGGCAAGCTGCCATATCGCTCGCTAGAATTCAAGCACGAGACGCATAATACCGACGTATATCAGGAAGCGCCGGTAGTAAATTATCCCAACGATTACGCCTACACGCGCATCACTGAGTTTAAATACTTGACCGGCCAGGAACACACGAAGACCAGCATTGTGTACGAGTTCCCACAGGCCGAGGGCGACCCATACTATCCCGTGCCGCGTCCAGAAAACGCGCAGCTGTATGACAAATATAAGGCGCTCGCCGACGCTACGCCAGGAGTGCATTTTGTCGGACGGCTGGCAACCTACCGCTATTACAACATGGACCAAGTAGTGGCCCAGGCATTGACGCTGTATCGAAAACTGCCGGACATCAAGCCGGTTGAAGCCACGCCTATAGCCACGCTTCCAACCCGAACGATTGCTACCGTCAAGGGTAACGGCAAGACCAACGGCAAGACCAACGGCAAGCATTAGGTAATAATTGACACCGCGTGATCGAGTTGCGCTGTATCGGCTCCGTGCTACACTAGGAGTTGGTACAGCGCATTGTGTACCCCTAATCAAAGGAGCTTTGGAGCATGGCTGACATTGAACGCACCGCAGAAGCAGTATGGAACGGCGAACTACGTGGCGGCAACGGCACAATTAGCAGCACTAGCGGTGTTTTGGACAACACCCCATACTCGTTTGCAACGCGCTTCGAGCAAGCACCCGGAACCAACCCCGAAGAATTGATCGCGGCAGCACACGCAGCTTGCTACAGTATGGCATTTGCCGGTACGCTTGGGCGCAAGGGGCACAAGCCGCAAATGATCCAAACACGCGCCATCTGCTCACTAGCACCTCAGCAGCCGAGCGGCTTCAAGATTACCAAGATGCGGCTTGAAACTCGCGGCAAGGTCGACGGCATGGATGAAGCCACATTCAAGCAGATCGCGGACGAAGCTGAGAAGGGATGCCCTGTATCTAACGCGTTGCGTGGCAGCTTAGAGATCGAAGTCGACGCATCGTTGATGTAAGTGACGCGGAGCAGTGTTCCCCGCACGCTGCTCCGCCGCGCCTTGGTTCATCCTCAAAATCTTTTACCTCAACAACTACAATCAGTACGCACTATCGACTTTATTAAGTTAGCCATCGCTCATCAATAACTCAATTGTTTAACAATTTACGACAGATATGCACATACAAAAGAATTCTTGTTGAGGACCTAAGATCCGATATTAAAAAAACAAGAGTCGAGATTTACACAATGGTGGCCCAATAATTGCGATACGTACTTTTAAATCTACTGGCTAGTAGCCAATCCCGTTCTTTTTCGTTGAATACGTGACCAATTTAAATTGATGCGTCCAGAATGCGGAAGCAAGCGTATGTAACAGCGAAATGAGAACAGACGCAAGTAGCGTCAATCAAAGGAGAGATCCCCCATGGATTTCGAGAAAACACCACAAATCGGATCGGGAGTTTCACGCCGGAACATGCTCAAGGCAGCAGGCATTGGAAGCAGTGTTGCCGTGTTCAGCGCCGCATTGGGATTACCCACAACGACGTTCGCTCAAGCCGGAGCGGGCGATGATCCGCAGACGATCTTGAACCTCGGCGCTACCGCTGAAGCATTGGCCATTACCGCGTTCCACTCGATCATTACGCAGAGCACGTTCTATGGACGGTTGCCCAGCGTC
>JASKZZ010000442.1 GCA_030147335.1 Herpetosiphonaceae bacterium
TGGCTTGATCAGCACGCCTTTCGGCCCCAGGTGATGCCGAGCGCGTTGCCGATGCTAGGTCCCGAACCGCAGCCGTTGGTGCCATCGGCCGCGTCGCCAATCGCAGCTCAACCACCAACCGCGACGCCTGGAAGCGCTGCACATGTCGCGCAGCCCGATGCGTTGATCAACACAACGGCTGATGCCCTGCTGGATGGAACGCTACCAATCACCTTGGGAGGCGATGATGGCGCGTAGATCGCCTCAATCCCTTGCCCTGACCCAGCGTGATCTTGAAATGTTATGGAGCCTTTCCCAAGCGCGGTACCTGCCAGTGGAAGCGCTCGAATGGTTGCACGTGGGTAGTTGGCAACAGCGCTGGCAGCGCTGGCGTGACAACGGCAGCAGCACACATCGGTATCGCCCATCAACACGGTTGTATGAACGGCTGCACCGTATGGAACAGGCCGAACTGTTGCTGCGTATCCATCGTCCGGTTAGCCTGGCAGTCACCACCTTTGGTCGCGAACCAGACCTGTATATGTTGAGCCAGCGCGGCGCCGACCTATTAGCCGAGTATGGCGGCGTCGACCGCGATGCAATCCATTATGAAACCGTGCGCCAGCGCTCGTTCTTGATGTTGTCGCATAGCGCCGAAATCGGACGGGCGTATGCCGCTTTGCGTGCAATTGTTGAACAAACGCAGGGACTCGCGTTTCATGATTGGCAAGGCGACCATTTGACGGCGCAAGCTTATGACCGGATTGCGGTTCCAGTCGGCACCACTGGCGGACGGCGTGATACGCCACGATTGCCGGTCCAGCCGGACGGCACGTTCTGCCTCGGCTATCGTGGCGGCACGATTCGCTGCTTTTTGGAAGTTGACCGTGGCCGTTCCATTCGGACATGGATCGACAAAATACGAGCTTACCACGCGTATACAGGAAGTCACGAACTTGCCGCGCGCTACAACACGCAGAGTTTTGTGTTGCTTACGCTCACCACAACAACCAGCCAACGGCAACGCTTAATGGAAGCGACCGCCCAGGTCCTTGGCCAGCCCGACGAACGCTATCTATTCGGCTTGCTGGCCGACGTCCATCCCAGCACAATCGGCACACACTGGCTCAAAGTCACCGAGGTGCAGATGCTCCAACAGCAACATGGAATTCAGGGACCGGTGCAGCGCGCTGTTATTGCGACAGCACCACATGTGTTTATTCGATCCTAGCTAGAAGCGCTTGCCACAAGGCAGGGCATGTACATGGAAAAGGAGCAGATCAGGTGATGGTTGACCAACAGCACGTTGCCACCTTTCGCCATCTTTTTTTGCAACACCGGCCGCAACGCAAAGCACGCATGAACGAAGCAGGACACCTGGCCAAATACCATACGTTGCATTATCCGGTCAGCGACCGGGAAATTCATGCTCACCTTGCAGCGCGGATGACCCTGGCCGTTCCACTGATGGGAACCGATGAAACCGCCTTCGCCGCAGCGCTCGACGTGGACCATGGTGGAGTAACCGCCTTGTGGCGTGCGTTGGTGCATGCACGACGTAGTGGTTTGAACGCATTCGCGATCACCAGCCAGAGCGATGCACATACTGGCGGTCATGTCTGGTTTTTGTTTGATGCTCCAGTTTCTGCCGTCCGGCTACGCGCATTTGCTGCTGCGTGTGCCGCCTATGCAGCACCAGGAGCAGAAACATATCCAACCCGTAAAACACTACGCTTGCCGTTTGGCCTGCATCGCGGCAACCGTCGTCGTGGCCAGTTATTGCTGGCTACAGGCGATACAGTTGATCTTGACCGGGACAATGCCGCCGTCTTGTTCGCGCTTCAACTGGTTGGCAGTTTGCCGCGCAATCAACCCGACCAGCTTCCACAATGCGAGATCATGGTTCCGCTTAAGCGGGATGAGCAGGTCCAGCACACGAAACCGCAGCCCGATGGTATTCAAGCTTATAACCAGGCAACCAATGTGCTCACGCTGCTACAACAGTATGGCGCACGGATCGCGCTCCATTCGGCTGACGGTGGTGCCCTGCTCCATTGTCCGTGTCCCCACCATGCCCATGGGGACCAGCGTCCAAGCCTCGTTGTGCAACCGGCACGCGTGCCACGTTACGGGCAATTTGTTGCATTCGGCTATGCTCCCGGATGTCTATTTTACACACAGGAAGGCCAGCTGCTTGATGCCTTCGGCATTCGTTGTCGCTTAGAAGCTCTCGCGAGCAGTTCAGCTTCGTGCTAACGGACAACAAACAGCAACATCCGTAGTTCGATACCATCTTTCTGGCTGCGTGGTCCCGATACATGTATAGTGCTCATGTTCGACAGCCACAAAAGCTCCTGATGTAACCATCGAACGCCGATGATGTAGCAGACGTACGCTCCCCCAGATCCAAGCTCGCTAGACCGAAACAGCCGTACCGTTGCTCCCGACCCAACCAGTGGCAATTAAGTCGTTGGTCGGTCATATACCATACAATGTCGCTCCAATCACCGTTTGGGCATCGGCTATCCGCAGCACCACTACCCAGCTCATGCTTGAGATCGAGCACGTGCCCGAGTGGCTGCGCTACAATTAATACCAAGAATCGAAACACGGATTGTGATCCAAGTGAGGACGCTCTATGCTGGACTTGACCAAAACGTTTTCCTCGTTCCCGATATTGGAAACCGAGCGGCTACTGCTTCGTGCCATAACGTTTGAAGATGTGGACGCAATCTTTCGGATTATGAATAATCCGCAGGTAACACGTTTCTTCGGGCA
>JASKZZ010000558.1 GCA_030147335.1 Herpetosiphonaceae bacterium
CCTTAACCTATATGCTACGCTCCATTTTGCTACGCGCATCTGCACATACGCGCATAGAAAGGCATACTCATGGCGGAGCTGCTGCGCGGAAAGCCCGCGCTGACGGTTGAATGGATTGCGTCACTCGGTCTCGATCTGTTATCCACGGCGAGTCTTGTTACAGTTGTCCACGAGTTTGAAGGGCTCGGGACCTGGCTGCTTGAAGCGTTTACGGCCCTGCCGACTCGCCTTCGTCGCGACCTTGACCTCAGTATGCGACTCACCCATCATTCGCCAGCAGTTGTCGAGGTTATTGCGGTAGAGCTGTTGGGACCAGGCCGTGTCGGGCACACCGACGCCGCCGCATTTTTCGCTGAGCTTGCCGCGCTGGACGAGCCAACCTGTCGCCGAATGATCGAGACCGTGCTGACGAAAAGCATCAGCCGCCACGAAATCATAACGACATACACAACTGCCGAGCTGATGGTGGACATCGAGGCGCTTGAAACTGTGCTCAAGGACATGCATCCGCCCGTTGAGGTCAGCGAGGCGGCGCTTTTGCTGCACGCCCCGACCGAATGGCGCGACTTGATTCTGAGCGCACTGCAACGATTTTGGGAACGTTTGTACGCCGAACAATGGAGTCAAACACGGAGCCAGCTGCTGCGTAACGTCGAGCATCATCGCCGCCAGAGCTATCCCGTTGAGCTTGGCTCGCTGTTTAACGCAGTTACCGGGCGGCAAGTACCTGATCGGGTCCGGCCACGGCTTGTTGACATCGAACACGTCCGCTTCGTACCGTCGCTGTATCTCGGCCCGTATGTTTCGTTTTTGTTCGATGAAACAACGACCACGGTCTTTTATAATGGCCAGGGAGCGCCGCTAACCGACAGCAACGCGCCACAGATTGAGGATTTGTATCATCCGCTCACGGCCCTTGCCGACAAAACGCGCCTCGGCATCATTGCCATGTTGAATGGTCACGAACTGTACGCGCAAGAGATTGTTGATCAGCTAGGGATTTCACAATCGGCGGTGTCGCGCCATCTACAGCTGATGGTTGATATGAAAGTGCTGAATGTTCGGCGTGGTGATCGTGGGGCCAAATACTACTCGATTAATCGACCGGCGCTCCAACGGGTCGCCCAGCGATTGAGCGAGTTTAGCTGAGCTTAGGGCATTCAAGGTTTGAGCTGTGAGACTTGAGGAGTATGTTCCAAGTCCCAGTTTCGAGTACCGATTTCTGTTGCTCGCTGTACTCGGCTTTCGGTTGTTGGTTATGTGCTTTTGGTTCTCCATTTCGCCTCATGCCTGATTACTGATCGCCTGTTATAATCCCGTCGTGTTTCGTTCTGCTACTAGTTGGCCAAGGCGGGGAATAGCAATGCTGCGTGCATGGCTTGAACCGCTAACCGAATGGCCCTTTTGGGCGTTGCTTGCCCTACTCACACTCAGTATTGCGCTTGCTGCACAACAGCCGCTGCATTACCTGATCGATATTGGCTATGAAGAAGGCTGGTGGAGTGATCGTCCGCTGATCAGTGGATGGAACACGGGCGAACCCGAGCACGCCAAAGCCAATGAGTTGTCTTACCGCTGGACGGCCGAAGACTCGCAGATATGGCTACCAGGCACTGGTAACGAAACGCTGGTAGCCACTTTCCAGCACATTCCGGCATCCGCCAATCCACAGGTGGAACGGGGCGCGTTGTATATTGACACAAACAAAGGCGCGGTTAGCCAATCACTCATCGCCGCGCGAACAACGCATCTGCTTCTGCCTCCATCAGCGGCGGCGGATGGTCGATTGCGCATCACAGCGCCGACCTGGACGCCGGAGGGTGATCCACGCATCTTGGGTGCTCCGATTGCTAGGCTCCAGCTTGCATCAATATCACCAACGCTGCACGTTCCATCGCCACGTTTGTTCTGGCCATTATTGCTGTTACCGATTGTATGGGTGACATCACGGCGCTGGTGCATGAGTCGTCGCAGCGTGGCACTGCTGGGAATTGCCTTGGTTGGACTGCTGGTTGCGGCACTGCTGGGAGACCGGCTGAGATTTGCAGCGGCTGGTCGTCCACTGCTGCTCGGCGCTGTCTGGGGCGTTGTCGTTGGGGGAGTGGCGCTGCTGGCGATGGAGCGTTACGCGCCGCGACTTGGCGTGCAGCCGTCGCCTCATTTTGTCCGTTGGATAGCACTGCTGATTTTCTGGCTGATGCTGCTGCGCTATGGTGGCCGGCTCTACCCCGAGTCGATGATTGGCGACCTTGGATTTCACGTCAACCGTCAAAACGATGTGCTGCGCGGCCTCGTCCATCTAACATCGCTGCACCGTGGCATTGCGTTTCCATATCCGTCGGCAACCTACATTCTGCTTGCGCCATTCCGTTTACTGCCTGTTGATCCATATAACTTGGTCGAATGGTCGGATGCTGCATTTGGCGCGCTTGGACTGTTGCCGGTTGCTTATCTTGCGCTGCGTGGCCTGCGCGACGAACGAACAGCGCTGCTTGTAACGGCGACGTATGCCTGCCTTGCCCCTTCAATGATGGCGCTGTGGTGGTCGTTCTTGGCGCATATTTTCGCACAAGAAGCGATCGTATTGTTGCTGGCCGTGATTGTGGGTGGGTGGCAACTGCTCCGGACGCGGCGGGGCGTAGCACTGATGGTCGTCGCGTTCTCGCTTGTGTTCTTCGGTCATTTCGGACTGTACATCAATATTTCGCTGTTGATCGCAGGCGTGCTCCCGCTGCTATGGTGGCGCTACCGCTCAACCGTTGAAGCTCGCAACGTGTATGGCCTAGCAACTGCATTTGTGATTGCCCAGGTTTTGGCGCTCGGGTTATTCTACTCGGCCTACCTTGATCTCATTCTTGAAAAGCTCGGGCAATTCAGCAGCGGCGGTATGAGCGAGGTACAAGGCGGTCGCGCAACAATTTCCGCAGAAAGATTACTGCTCTCACTATGGCGAGACGGTCTAGTGGCCCATTATGCAGTGATTGGCGTTCCATTAGCATTGCTGGGTGGCTACCTCCTGTTCCGACACGCACCCACAGGTCTTGTAACCACTCTATTCTTTGGCACACTAGCCGTTGCTTTGCTCCAAGCAATGATTCCTTTCCTCACAGCTTCGACAATCTCGACGCGATGGTTGTCGTTTTGTGCTTGGATTATTGCGCTGGGCGTAGGCATTGTGCTGGATTGGCTATGGCGAGGAGGTAAAGCTGGCCAGTCAGCCGCAATTTTTGTCCTGGTATGGATCGGCGGCAACACCTTGTGGCTCTGGGTTCAAGCGCTGGGCTATCGCATTCGACCACCCGAACCATTCTAAAGATCATTGTTGTTCCGAAACTGGAGCCAGCAGCACTATCGTATGCCGAAGCCGAGACCATACACAAGATGACCACCGATCCAGCCATCAACCAACAGCAACACAACTCCCAGACTGAGTAGCTGCATATACCGGCGGCGATCTGCTCCGTCGAGCAGTTGCGGATCGCGGCGGCGGCGAAGCAGTGCTTGACCATAGACCCATAACAACACAAGGCCGAGTATTGCGTGCATGTTGATCCATCCCACAACATCGGCACGCAACGGCCATGAACTCGCTAATGCTATCGTACCAGTTAGCACAGCGGCGAACGAACCCCACCATCCAAGCACAAGCGCACCGTAGGCTGCCTGATCAAAAAACGGATCATGCCAGCGTAGATAAGCCAGTGTCAGACCGTAATTCACGACCAGCAAGGCGATTGGAAAATGAACAGCGGCAGGGTGCAGGAAAGTCACGGTATGCTCCATCAACACATGAAAGAGGCTGAGGAATATTCCTCAGCCTCTTCCGATTCTACCACTGTAGCAAGGGTTAGATGCGGGTTCGTGAGCGACGCAGCCGGACGCTTCGGAGCAACAGCGTAAAGCCGAGCAGCATCACGCCACCTAACGGCGCTCCACCACTGGTTTTCGGAAGCTCTTGCGTACCCTGCTCAACCGGCGGTGTTGTCGCGGATTTAGCAGCAACCGGTGGCGGCGTTGCAGTCGCAGCAACCGTTGGCGCAGGTGTTGCGGTCGGCGCATCCTTGGTAACGATCTTGACGGCAACGATGTTCGAGAACATACGGTCGGTCTCGTCTTTATACGTCAGACTTGCTTGGTTGAGCACCATCTTGCCACTGACATCAATTGCACGAGCACGCACCTTAATCTTGACCGTAACCAACTCACCGCCAGCTAATGTTGCGCGTTTGGCTTCAACCTTCTGGCCATCAGTTGTTACCTTCATGCCATTGGAGGTTGCTTCAACGATCTCCAGCAGCGGATTTAGCTCGTCACTGATTACAACGTCATTGATAGGCGCGATGTCCTGCATCTTCTCGATGTTTGGCTTGCGCGCGCGTCCCGATAACGGTGAGCTACCACCGGCGGCATCGCCGGCATTCTGCAGCGTAATCACATATTCAAACGTATCGCCGACAAAGACCTGGCCCCAGTCGCTACTGAGATTGAAACGCAGTGACGGCTTATTGGGCGTGGCTGTTGTGACCGGAGCCATCGTCGGACCGA
>JASKZZ010000073.1 GCA_030147335.1 Herpetosiphonaceae bacterium
GGCCCCTGACCAGTAGTCAACGGGCCGTCACCCTCGATTAACGTTGTATGACCAACGCGGACACCAGCTACATCGGTGATTGCGTTGTGTGTACCAGGATTAAAACGACCGATGTGGATGTTGAGATCGCGTGCGCGTACATTGAATTGGTCAGTCAAAGCAATTATCCTTTCCGGTTACTGCTATAGACATGTTGTAGCATAGTGTATCGGCTGTGAGCCTGCAATTTATCCTAAAAATGATATTATGTCATGCACTCACTCAAATCAGTATTATATGAAATAATCTCTCTAAACTATTTCATACACTATCAGGACGATACCTTGTCATATAAAAGGACCAAGAGCAGACGTTGCTTCATAAAGCAACGTCTGCTCTTGGTCCTTAACAGCTAGTAGGATATGCTTACTGGTTGTCGTTCTTCAATCCGCGACCAGTTTTGTGCTGTAGCTCGTCAATCTTTTTCGAAGCATCGGCCTTGGTAAGATTGTCGTCCAGTTCTTCACCGGCTTCGTCCGACAATGTTTTGAGATAAGAGCGCTGAGCGCCGGTCATGGGTTCGTCACCGGTTGTCCACTCATCAGGATCCTTAACGGTGTTGCTATGCTCGTGTTCGTGTTCGTTGTTGTGTTGTTGCTGCGTGCTCATGTTGATACTCCTTCATTCAAAGTCCCACTGTGACCTACAATCCAACGTTGTAGACCATTTGTTCTCTTTTCTTTTGCATAGATCGTGCCACAATACTTGGCGTTAGATGACGTTCTGTTGTTGTCAGGTTACAATAAGACCCGATGTTGTTTTAGCTGACAGCAAGGTACCGAGGAGATGGAATGATCCGGACAGTTTCAGCAACGCGCTACGTGACGCCATTACGTGAGGGCGGATCGCTTCCGGCAATCATTGAAGCGGACGATGACGGCCTTTATGTCATTAAGTTTCGGGGCGCGGGTCAAGGGCCGCGCGTGTTGATTGCCGAGCTGCTATGTGGCGAACTGGGTCGCGCGCTCGGCTTACCGGTTCCTGAAGTGGTCTTTGTCGAGCTTGATCCGGCCTTGGGTCGCAATGAGCCGGACGATGAAATTCAAGCGCTGATCAACGCAAGCGCTGGACTTAATCTTGCGCTTGATTATTTGCCCGGATCGCTTGGTTTTGAACCACTCATGCTACCAATGATAGATAGCGCGCTCGCTTCAGCCGTGGTCTGGTTTGATGCATACGTTACCAATGTTGACCGCACGCCACGCAACCCAAATCTGCTGCTGTGGCATCGCAAGCTATGGTTAATCGATCATGGCGCGGCATTGTATTTTCATCATACGTGGACAGACTACCTAGGACGTGCCACCAGTCCATTCAACGCGATTCGCGACCACATGTTGTTGCCAATCGCTGACGAATTGGAGGCAGCCGACAACCGACTCGCCACTCTCGTTACGTCCGAACTTATCGAGCATGTGGTCGCGATGATTCCAGACGTGTGGTTGGGAGATACTCCATTGTTTTCCGATATCGCAAGCCATCGATCAGCTTACGTTACCTATTTACTCAATCGTGTACAGCAGCCACGCGTGTTCGTGGAGGAGGCAATCCGTGCCCGGACGTCACGCGTTTGAATACGCCATTATCCGGATCGTGCCACGCGTTGAACGTGGTGAGTTTATTAACGCTGGTGTCGTACTGTTTTGCCGAACCCGTCGTTTCCTCGACGCCCAAATCGAGTTTGCGCATGCACGAATAATGGCGCTAGCCCCCGATCTTGATCTGGAAGTTGTGGAGGAACAGCTAGGACATATCTCGATGGTAGCGGCAGGCGGACCTACGGCTGGTCCTATTGGGCTTCTTCCATTGCAAGAACGCTTCCGATGGCTAGCAGCGCCGCGTAGCACGATTGTACAACCATCGCCGGTACATTGCGGTATGTGTGCCGATCCTGCAACAACGCTTCAACAAATAATGCTACAAATGGTGCGATTAGATTGATGGGGAATAAAATTAAGATTATCGGTAATACATTTTAGGTATAGAAAGGCTGAAACAATGCAAATCAACCTGGACGATATAGTGGTTCAGAACAACGAAACCACACACCAGTACGAGGCCGAGATTGGTTCTCATATCGCGCTTATGCAGTACCGTCTAGCTAATGACACAATTATCTTCACGCATACAAAGGTACCGGAAGAATTGGAAGGACAAGGGATTGGGAGCAAGCTCGTGCAGACCGGCCTCGATGAAGCGCAATCACGCGGTCTCAAGGTCGCACCAGTATGTCCATTCGTGGCAAACTTTATTCGTGAGCATCCAGACTACCACGCATTGATTCATCCAAAATACAAAGAGCAGGTGCTGCGATAACACTACACCCGCCTTCCGTTATGCCCATTATCCTTATGTCAACTAAAAGGTTCTACCATGATTAAGCGTTCAGCGAACTGCCAATAAGATGGCTACACTAAACCACCAACAGCTTCTCCGTACCTCCACCGGAGAATTCCCGTTACAACAGTATCATCTTCGACAAAGTGGACGCACCTGGATCATTCTGCATACCAGCGCAGTGTTGACCTATAACGATGAGGAATACTTCTTTCGGGAACTCATGAACCGATTGCCGTACGGTGTTGCGCTCTGGCCCGCCGCCATCGCCCTTGCGCATGAGGTTGCTTCACAAACAGAAGCCTTCAAAGACAAGCGAGTACTGGAACTTGGCGCTGGTACGGGACTACCAGGAATTGTTGCTGCCTCGCTAGGAGGGAGCGTGGTTCAAACGGATCGTCACGAAGTCGCCATGTCAGTGTGTAAACGAAACGGCGAACAAAATTCAGTCCAAGGCATCGACTATCGTCAGGCAGACTGGACAACGTGGACTGATGATGAACAGTATGATTGGATTCTGGGGTCGGACATACTTTACAGCGAGGCAATGCATCCGTTCCTCCAACATATCTTCGAGACCAATCTCGCACCTGGCGGACGAATTCTGCTGTCAGACCCATTCCGTGACCCGAGCTTTCGTTTATTGGAAGCAATGGAAACTGACGGATGGACAATTTCGGTGAGTAAGTGGAACGTCGGCGAAGACGATGCGCCGCGCGCCATTGGTCTTTTCGAGTTGACAAGATTATGACAAGTTAATAATTTACTCTGGGCTGAAACCGTCGTTGGCGTCAGACCATAATACACAACAGCTAGGAAGCAATACGCCTGGCTGTTCTTTGCCAAAACATCGCATATTTACTGGACTACATTTACTAGCGCTTCATACTCGAACCGATTGGGAAGCAATCACAAAGGACCTGGTCGATGTCACATCTTAGTCGTATTCGCCGCTTTCGACATCCCTTGCTCTTGGCACTGATTGCACTATTCCTGCTGGTTATAGTAACTCCATTTCGTCCACCTACGTTCCATCCTGCTCCTGCACCATCTCCTCCTGCACCTTTCATCTTGCCAACCCCGGTGTTGTCACCACCCGTTACAACAACACCATCACCAGCAATAGCAACCACTTCCCAATTGAAACCTACGACCACAAGCGAATTTAACGTTTATTTGCCGCGCCTGGCACATAGTGAAGTTGCAACGCCTGAAGTCCAAATCAGCAGGAGGAAATCGGAAGACCAACCATTGTGTCGTGAGTACCGCGATATCCGGATTACATGGTATGAGCTAGGTAGTTGTTGTAACAAATCGCCTGATCACCCTGCTTACGGGATTACTCGCAGTGGCCTAACAGTTCAATGGGGTATGGCTGCCGTTCAAGCAGATACCCCACTCGTTCCACTCGGCACAACCGTTATGATCAAGGATCTAGGGCCGACTTATCCAATGGTTGTCACTGACACAGGGAGTGAAACAGCATTTGGAAGTGCATGGCTCGACGTCTACGCCCCAAGTGAAGCTATAGGATATTGGCTAGAACAGCAAATCGGACGTGATGGCCGAAGCGATGTATTGGTCTGTCCAACAGCATCACGATAATCCGTGTTGTATGTAGCATACATTCGCCATCTAACCTAGAAACCCTCTCCGATCTTCAAAGCGATAAACGATCGATCATAGGACAATCTGATAACATTACAGGCAATGGAGCAGCAATCTTCGATATGCACAGCTGCTCCATTGCTATCCGTGTGTGTTGTTCAACGGTGCCGTGGGCTATAGTAGCGCTTAAGCCAGAGACTCAATCCATCTAAGCCCGGAAACAGGACGCGCTCGGTTATATTTGCTTGATCTAATTTATCGCGAACTTCCCATTTGAGTCCTGCTGGAATAATGATCCGTCTCATGAACGCAGGATGATCCCGAAGCCATTGGTCTAGGCGGGCAGTAGGGTCGGACATTAGCGAAAAAAGCGCGTATTGGTTAACGATGCGGTCGTCGAGCGAAGGTGGCTCGAAGAAGGCCACAAATGGTTCAGCTTCAAGTTGGTCGAACTCTTGTAAGTTTGTAGCTACACGGCTCAGGATCTCTGCCGTACACACCTGGGCGTATTCCTCGGCCAAGATTTTGCGCAATCTATCAGGCAAGCATTCTTTACAGCGCACATAATCAACGCACCAAATAACACCGTCGTGATCAAAGTCGTCAACATTATTGGTAGCAAAGTGCAGCGCAACGTAGGGAGAGTATGTCCAGTCAAGCAACCGCGTTGGTAGCCCGTGATGTTGCGCCGCTGCAAGCCAATTCCATGGTGAGTCGCCAGGAACAGCATTGCGATGCGCGTAGCGTCGAAATGTTCGGAGCAGTGGACCTTCCAGGCCCGTGAAGTTACCGCCTAGACGCATCAGGCTTGTTTGAAGATCATTTGTCGCGTTGGCCATGCCGCGGAAGGCATAGTCTGATCGGAAGCGCTCCAGATTCTTCTGCCACGAATTCGCGTAAAGGTGATCTTGTAATTCAGCCCAGCTCTCGGCCCGAATATCAGACATGCTGTCCTCGGTCTCTTTACAATTGTTGTCGTCGTTACACAACGACGACAAGTTCGTGATCGTTTCGCGCTAGCAAAGGCTAGGCCAACACGACGAAGTAGCGCTAAAGCAGGTATCAGCGACTCGTCAGAACGTCACAAACTCGAATCTGTCCACCGAATCGTATTTGTAAGGTACAATAGCTTCCTCAGCGGCCGCTAGGATTTGTGCTTCTATACTTAAACAAAATCGGTGCTTTCTGAATTGTGCGAGCAGTTTTGGATACGGAGAGACCTGGATGAGGAATGGTGATGCGCCAACAATCCTATGCCTAGCGAGCTACTTTAAGGGAGCGGCATTTATTGAAGCGTGTCATCAGCTTGGTGCTCATGTTATTCTCGTGACCAAGGAAAAGCTGGTCGATGAAGCGTGGCCCCGTGAAAGCATCGATGAGTTTTTTACTATGCCTGACCCGGCGCGCCAACCAGACATTGTTCATGCGATTAGCTACCTCGCTCGTACCCGGATAATTCATCAAGTTGTGCCGCTTGACGAGTATGATGCGATGACAGCCGCCGCCGTGCGCGAACATCTTCGCCTCCCAGGATTGGGAGAAAGTACAATGCGTTTCTTTCGTGACAAATTAGCAATGCGCGTTAAGGCTCAGCAGTCAGGAATTCTTGTTCCTGCATTTGTTCCAGTATTCAATTACAACCAGCTTCAGCTTTTCATGGAGCAGAATCCAGGGCCATGGCTTCTTAAGCCACGGTCTGAAGCGGCGTCGATGGGCATTAAGCAGGTGCAGCATGTTGCGGACTTATGGCCGCTGCTTGACCAACTGGGCGATCAGCAATCGTACTACGTTCTTGAGAGCTTCGTCGCTGGAGATGTTTACCATGTTGATGCGATTGTGACGGAGGGCGAGATCGTTTTTGCATCGGTTCATAGGTACGGTCAGCCGCCACTTAGCGTCGTCCAAGGAGGAGTGTTTATTACGCAGACGGTCGTGCACAACTCGGTAATTACGTCTGCGCTGCGAGATATAAACCGAGTGGTTATTGGTGCGTTTGGTATGTCGCATGGAGTAACCCATGCTGAGTTTATTCATAGCGCGTCGAACGGTGAATTTTACTTTCTGGAATTGGCTGCACGTGTTGGTGGAGCATATATAGACCGGGTCGTCGAATATGCTACTGAAGTTAACCTGTGGGTTGAATGGGCACGTCTCGAAGTTTCTCTCGCGCGTAACATGCCGTATAATCTACCAGCTTGCAGATCAGACTATGCTGGTCTCGTGCTATGTCTCGCTCGCGAAGAATACCCGAATCTTTCTGCATATCAAGCGCAAGAGATAGTATATCGTGTAGACAAACCCTTTCATGCCGGACTTATCGTCTCGTCGTCGCAGCCAGCTCGAATCGATCAGTTAATTGTCGAATTCAGCGAACGGTTTGCACGAGATTTTTTGAGCGTACAA
>JASKZZ010000075.1 GCA_030147335.1 Herpetosiphonaceae bacterium
CAGTGTTTGGCACAGAAATAACAGGGATCGTAACCGAGGGGGCATTTATGGCTACGATCCCAGCGCGTGCAGGACTAGTCATCGGGGCGTAAGTTCCAGTACAAGCGGGCGACTCACGTGAGTCGCCCAAGGCTTCACGACACAGCGCTTGCCGTCGTTCGCGCCACACTCGAACCATCACATTTTCGGATTGCTTGGGCCGAGGGTCAGCTCATGACGCTCAACAAGGCGGTTGCGTATGCCCTTGAACAAGCCACCACTATGTAGCAACTGTCCGAGTAGTGTTATGTTGTTACCCATTCCTGCCACTGCGCGATCATTCGCGGCACAATAGCGCGCCAGTCGTAGCGCTCGACAACTAAGTGGCGTCCAGCGTTGCCAAGTCGTTCCGCCAAATCCTGATCGTTAAGTACGCTCAACAACCGGACTGCAAAATCATCCGGTCGCTCTGCCAGTAGCGCGTGAACGCCTGGTTGTAGCCCGTCAATGCCTTCCGCGCCCATCGGCGTTGAAACAACGGGCTGGCCCATCGCGAGGGCTTCCAGCAATTTGAGACGCACGCCGCCGCCAATACGCATCGGCACGACATAGGCCGCAGCATTGTGGAACCAGGGTCGTACATCGGCCACTTCGCCCACAACCTCAACGACACGCCGTCCGCCCAGCTCCAACACTGCTGCCGTCGGGTTGCGACCCACCACCACAAACCGTAAATCAGGCCACACAGCTTGGACGCGCGGCAGCACCTCATTGACAAACCACTGCACGGCATCAACGTTGGCACGATAATCCAACGTGCCGGTGAACAAGATGTAAGGTTGTTCTGATTGGACGGCTTCTTGCGGCTGGAAAAACTCGGTGTCAACGCCATTTGGCACAACGCCTATTGACGATGACGGCGTGACCCGGCTCAACGTTGCTGCGTCCTCCGCCGAAACTGCGAGAACGCCATCAAAGCGTGAGCCAAGCCGTGCCTCATAAGCGCGCAGCTTGTGCCACTGAAGAAATGAGTAGGCCGCAACCGGAAGTTTACGTAGCTGGCGCACATCAGTGGAGAACGCACGGCGCTGGATCACAAATTCGGCATTGAATGCATCATACACGTACAGCGGCGAACGGTTTGGCTGACGAATGCCGTACTGCGTCATCTCGATACTTTCGGCCTGCACCACATCGAAGGGAACACGGGTAAGCAGCGACGCTAGCTCCTGCTGAAATACTACCGATTTGCCGCGCAGTGCCATATCGGGAAGAGGCGAGGTAACAAGCGTTCGGAGGCGCTTTTGTGGTGTGTGAGCAGGCAGTGGAACTGTTGTAACGTGGCCGAATTCTCGGAGAGGTTCTAACGCGGCAGAAGCAGTTTCGTCGGGACTGAATACGAGCAGCCAGACCTCGTGGTCGCGCGCAACGTGCCTGATGAACTGGTACATGCGTTGTTGTCCACCGCCGCGTGGTGGATACGGAGGATACGGCGCGAGAAACAAAACCTTCAAGCGAATAACGTCCAGAGCAAGGCCACGATACGTGGCAAAAACACCATAAACCCGACGATCGCCGCTCCAATCGCGCCCAGCAGAACAGCGCCTGCTGCGGCGTCTTTGGCTCGTTTAGCCAACGGATGAATTTGTGGCGACGCGAGGTCTACCACCGCCTCAATCGCGGTATTGATTGCTTCCAGCGCGAGCACCAGCGTTATTGCCAGCACCAGCGCCAGCCACTCACCACGACTTACGCCAAAGAACACGCCTCCTACGATCACAATGCATGTAATACATAAATGCACTTGTGCATTGCGCTGCGTACGCAGCATGAGCATAATGCCGGCAAATGCAAACGTGAACGAACGCAGGACAAGCCGTAGATCGAAGGCAACTCGTTCTGGGGACGTGGGCACAACATAACTCAGCGGCTGAGGCTCCGATTCATCATGTTTCGTGCTTGGATGCCCCACTGATTTACCCGCCACTCAAATACTCACGTCCAATACCTAACGCGCCGAGCAGTGCTTCTTCGCGGCTACGCATCTGCTGCGCTTCGTCGGGCTGCTCGTGGTCGTAGCCCAGCAGATGCAGCAACCCATGTGTTACGAGATAGCTTAGCTCACGCTGCTGCGAGTGGCCGTACTCCTCTGCTTGCCGCACAACATGAGCAAACGAGACAGCCAGATCACCGAGGTAGCGTGGCTGATCTGGAGCGCCAACAAATGTCGTGTCATCTTCGTCTTCGCTGCCGAACGAAAGCACATCGGTAGATGAATCTTTATTGCGGTAGGTGCGATTGAGCCGGTGTAGCTCTTCCTCAGTCGTAATCCAAATGCTAACCTCTGCTGGCGCCGCCACGTTCTCGCCACGTAGCACATACGCCGCCAGCTGTTCCAGCGCATCAACATCAACCGCCAGAGCAAACGGATCGTCAACGTCAACTGTTACCAGATAGCCATCCTTTTCCATTCATTTTCCTTGTTCGCCCAGCCATCGCGGTATTTACGTGCAATATACGCTTCGACCTACGACTTCAATGGTTGGGGATAATCAACCCGTGGATGGTAAATGCCTTGCAGCGTCTTTACAAACGATGCTTTGATAATCGCAATGTCACGAAGAGTCAATGGACATTCATCGAGCTGACCAGAACGAACGCGCTCGGTCACAATTTGATCAACTACTTCACTGATGCTTTGCACACCGCCTTCACTCACCTCGCCGCTCTCGCTATCTTCTTCAGGACGAACTGGACGCAGCTTGCCGGTTTGAGAACGCGCGCGCACCGTTGCTTCAACGCCATCCGCTAGCATCATGATACCGGACTCGCGCGTTTGCGGCTTCGGCCCAGGATAGCGAAAATCCTCGATATTCGCCTCACTGTCTTCACGTAATGCTCGCTGGTAGAAAAATGAAACCAGATTTGTACCATGATGCTGCTGGATAAAATCAATGACTTGCTCAGGAAGCTTGTGTTCGCGTGCAAGCTTC
>JASKZZ010000115.1 GCA_030147335.1 Herpetosiphonaceae bacterium
CAGCATCCATGGACGAAAACGAACTGCCGTGCATGTTACGAAGCCATTGATACGCTGCCAGACGAGTGCTTGCCCCAGGCGGTTAGCCCAAACTGAAACAATCCCTGGAGTTGAGTCCCATCCAAATAAATGCTCGTCATTCGTCATGGCTTGCTCGTGTACATGATTGTGCCTGAGTAACAGCGGTCATAAAGATTGAATGCATGTTTGAGATAGGTGGTGACAATCAGGTGATGCTAGTGTAGCACATACGTACTTGTGCGTTACAACTTGGGCTACGTGAGGACGTAGCCCTATGCCGAATCACTGGTTAACTGTTTGTTTTAGGGATCGAAAAAGAGAGGGTATGTTGGTGCTTGCTACATCAACATACCCTGCCCTAAACATGCCTCACTTTATGGCCTAAGTGTGAAACCTCTACAAAAACTCACGCTGATTGACACGACGCTTCCAAACCTCTTTCAGTTCGATCGCTTTATCACTACCGCCTAAAAACTCTAACAGCGCTCGGTTAAACTGCGTTGAATGGTCGAGAAACGGGAAATGACCGCTTTTTTCCAGCGTAAGCACCTGACGAAACGTGCCCTGAGTTTCTGTGATTTGCTGGCCATGCTCTGAGGTAAGCAAACGATCTCGTCCGCCGTAAATAGCAAGTAATGGCTGCGTGAGCTGCGCAATCTGTGGCCGCAGATCGATGGTACTCATTTCATCCATAACGCTTTGCAACGTTGTTGGGTTGGTCGCCTCAATATCCTCAATAACTTCGGTAAACGCTGCATCGCCGTTTGACGCTTGCCGTACGAGCTTGACCCACAGATCGTTATTGCTAGTGCGATTAAGCAGCCGTCCTAACCCACTCGGCTTGATCACAGCTTGAAGCAGCGAGCCTACCACCGGCGTGCCTGTCGCCAATATTTTGCCGAATCGCTCCGGTTTCAGGCTTGCCGCGCGTACTGCCACAACGCCCCCCAGCCCGTGCCCAACGATATGCGGTGGTAACATGCCCAGACCATCCATAAAGGCAAATAGCTGTTCGACATAATCATCAATGCTCGTAGGCTGCGAGCGCGCCGGCGAGTCGCCAAAGCCCCAAAAGTCGAGCGCTACAGCACGGTACCGATCCGCGATCATCTCCATCGTCGGCATCCACGTGCGCCATGAGCCGAGCCAGCTGTGGAGAAACACAACGGGTTGGCCTCGACCAATCACTTCGTAGTGCGTCAAATGTTGTTGGATAACGATCGCGCTCATGTTCTCGCCGTTTGTACCATATGCCGTATAACCAGGAAGAGTCTAGCTTGCAGTGTTTAACAGCCGTCCAACTTCTTCAACCAGCTGCTGGGGTGCATATGGCTTGAGCATATACAAACTCGCGCCAGCCGTATGTCCTTCTGCAATTTCCGACGATTGACCTTTAGCCGACAACAATATCACAGGTGTATTGCTTAATGTCGTATGTTCGCGCACTTGCCTGCAAACTTCGTACCCGGTCATACGTGGCATCTGGACATCGAGGACGAGCAAGTCAGGCCGGTGCGCCATCGTCAAATCCAGCGCTTCTTGTCCGTTGCGCGCCTCGATGACATCGTACCCACCTAGCTGCCGCAGCGTAAAAGCTGTCATAAACAGCACATCAGGCTCGTCGTCGGCCACCACGATTTTAGCTGACATCTACAACCTCGTGCATTCCAACTGATGTCTGAGCATCGCGTGATGGACGTTGATAGGCCAGCGGCAATGTGAAACTAAAGGTGCTGCCAACATCGATCTCACTTGTAACCCACATGTCGCCGCCGTGCAGCTCAACAAATGATTTAGCGATTGACAAGCCCAGTCCCGTTCCGCCTACCTCGTCTTTGAGTGAGTTATTGGCGCGGAAAAATCTTGAAAACATTTTGGGCAGCTCATCCGGCGGAATGCCTACTCCGGTGTCCATAACATCAACCTGCACCTGCGCGTCGCGCTGGAACACGCGTACCGTAATTTGGCCGCCATCGCGCGTGTATTTGTGAGCATTCGACAGCAAGTTCGTCAGCACCTGATTGATACGCTTAGGGTCGCCCTCGATCGTCGGTAGCTCTTCGATCTCAAGGACAAGCTCCATTCGCTTGCGCTCTGTCTCCGTGCGCAGCGACGATACAATATCGCTGATTAGGTCAGACAAATGCACCGGTTTCACGTTGAGTGTCACCTTGCCGTTTTCAAGGCGGGAAATTTCCAGCAAGTCTTCGACCAGACCATTCAGCCGATCCGCGTTGGACTTCACCACCTGCAAAAAGCTTTTCTGCATATCGCTGATTGGCCCTGCGGTTCCAAGCATCATCAAATCGACATAACCCTTAACCGATGTAAGCGGTGTGCGTAGCTCATGCGATACAGTTGAGATAAACTCACGTTTGGCTTTATCCGCCTCGATCTCACGCGTGATGTCGCGCAGCACCACCGCAATGCCTACACGGTCGCCTTCGGGTGTAGTTACCGGCGTAAAGGTCATATCGATGGTCTGCCCCGGCAGCTCCAACAAGCGATTGACCGGCTCCGGCTGCTGACTTGCCCCACGCACGCCTTCAGCAAACGCCGTGTAAAGCGGTAGTATACGTTCCTGCTCATCATCGTCGGAATGCTCGGCAATATACTTGAGTGTTCGGCCAACAATGAATTCATCGTCGATCTGTAGTACTTGACTGGCCGCGCGGTTGAACAACACAACTGTATCGTGCTCATCCAACACCATCACGCCCTCGGCCACAGATTCAAGGATTGCACGATTTTTACCGGTTTCCTCGCGTTGAAGCTGGAGCAGCTCGGCTAATCGGGTTGCCTGCTCGTTGATAAAATTATACAACTCTGCGTTATGCACAGCGATTGCAACTTCACTGGCAATGGTTGACAACAG
>JASKZZ010000174.1 GCA_030147335.1 Herpetosiphonaceae bacterium
GAAGCTTAGCTCGTCCAGATTAATCGTATGTCCCATCTGCGAATAAATCCGCTCTGTCACGTTCCCGCCCAGGCGCTCCAGCACTTCGGTCGAATGATGTACTCGCGCTTTGGGAATATGCGCATCAACATCACTACATCCCAGGAAAATTGGCGTTCCATCTAACGATCCAGCGTAATCGCGCGGCGTGTTATCCGGGCCAATTAAGCCGCCACTCAACACAGCAACGCCACCATAACGCCGTGCGTTGCGCGCAGCGTACTCCGCGGCGAGACAAGCCCCCTGAGAAAATCCCAGCAGAATCGTCCGCTCAGGCGGTATCCCCGCCGCCGCCACTTGCTCCAGTACCGCTGTAATCTTAGCCAGCGCCGACGATAAGAACGGCTCGTTGCTGTCCAGCGACGCCAGGAAGCGGTTGGGATACCATGTATTATCGGCGGCCTGTGGCGCAAGATACGCAAAATGCGGCTGCTGTAGCTCATCCGCAAGCGACAAAATATCGTCGGCTGATGCCCCGCGACCATGCACCATAATCATGACGCCTTCGGCCTGTTCCAGCGCAGCTCCGGCACGCAGTATCGGCTGTCCAGCGTGTGGATCTGCTTGCAATCCTGAGCCTGTCATTTTGCATCCTCCAGCGAGGTCCACTCTGGAATATTCAGTGGACGCAGCATTTGTTCGATCTGACCCCGATCACGTTCAAGCCACGACGGCAGCTGTAATCGCCGACCAAGCTGGGCCACATCTTCATCCGCATCGAAGCCCGGCCCCAGCGTTGCAAGCTCGACAATATGTCCGTCGGGATCGTTGGTGTAGATACTTTTGAAATAACAGCGATCCATAACAGGCGAAACACGAACACCTGCTTCCACAAGTTTCTCGCGCCACATCAACTGTGTTGCATCGTCCTGCACCGCAAGCGCAAAGTGATGCGTTTGTCCCGCGCCCATTTGCGCTCGTCGGGTGCGAGCAGGATCGCGCTCGAAGTATGTGATAAGCGTACCGGGACGACCGTCATCAACGCCCCAGTACCAGTGCGCCGACGTTGGGTCATCAAAGTTCGAGGTCATTTTGACGCGCTGCATTCCCAGCAGGTCGCCAAAGAATGCGTTGGTGCGTTCAATATCGGAGCCGATCGCAGTGATGTGGTGCATGCCCTGACGCAGCGCCATATCGCTGGTAATCTGCGGTACCGGATCGGGCCAGGTTGTGCTACGAATTCGTTCCTCGTCACGATTAGCTATCATCATTTCATCCGGCGGCGCACGAAATTCGCTGCCAATGCGATTCGCAGCCTCGTCAACTGTCCAACCCGGACCAAGCGTGGCGATCTCGACGATTGTCCCGTCGGGATCGTGCAGATAAATCGACTTGAAGTAGTGACGATCAAGCGGCCCATCAACCGCAATACCATAGTCGTTTAAGCGACGCTTCCACTTGAGCAACCCATTTTCATCCGCGACTTGCAGCGCAAAATGGTGCGTCCCGCCAATACCGCGATGTCCGCGTTGAGCGCCGCGCCATTCAAAAAAGGTAATCGCCGTACCGGGATGACCGCGTTCATCGCCGAAGTAGAGATGATAGCTGCCCGGATCATCAAAATTTACTGTCTGCTTAACAAGCCGTAGCCCCAGCACCTTGGTATAAAAATCCACGGTTCGTTGCGCATCAGCACTTACGATTGTAATGTGATGCAGCCCCAAAATCGTCATAGCTTACTCCTGGTCAACATGACTCTAGGCACATGCTTACTTTTTGTAAGTTTATAACTAGCCTAGAATATTGTCAAGTTAAACATAGTACCGACGATCAATACGTCGCCAGGCATTGATTCGGCGAGGACTCGTGGCAAGGAAGCAACAAGCTACTCGTTTTTTCGGACCTTGTTCCCAAACCAGCCCCAGCGCGGCACCTGCCGACGATAGTGCTCGTAGTGATCGCCAAAATGCCGCACGAGGTACGGCTCTTCCACCAGCACAACCCAAACTTGAGTAGCCGCCGCAAACATCACTGCCGCGAGACCTAAACGTGGGCTACCCAGTGCAATCGCGCGGCCAAGCAATGCCAGTAAATTGCCTAGCTCCATCGGGTTGCGACAAAAGCGGTAAGGTCCGTGGCTCACAAAAAGCTGGGGCGGATCGTGCGGAGCTGGTGTTCCCTGGCCATACCTTACCAGCGTAACAACCGAGGTTACGGTGAGAGCACCACCACTGAATGCAACTGCTTTGCCCAGCAAACGAATTGCACGAGGCATAGGTGCACGAACGCCGTTAGGCAACCACCAAGCAAGAGCCGGCAAACCGGCATGAACCAGGGGTACATACCACCAAGCGCTTTGTAAGGTGCGCAGCCACAGATTAGGCGATTGTTTCTTGCCCGATGAAGCCGGAAGTGATGGATCAAACGACATGTACCGCACCCCGCAAATACCAAGAACTGCAACCAACAAAGCGTCAGCTACAGTTCTTGATCCTAGCATATTCGGCGCGGCATGGGTACGTTCAGTCTTAGGTCGTAGGGATTAAGCATTGACACATCAATGTCTCAGACAATAATCTCCCGTGCTCTTCTTGCTTAAGAATTAGCAATTGCCCGCTTGCTTGGCGCTGACTCCGCGAGCATAGTTTCTCGCGGCAAGATAATGGTGAACGCCGATCCATTGCCGAGACAGCTATCAACAGCAATTGAACCACCGTGTGCATCAACCGCTAATCGGCAGAAGGCAAGACCCAGACCCGTATTGCTTTGATGGATTCCTTGAGACCCAACCGTGCCAAACCGTGTAAATAAATGCGGTATTTGGTCGGATGGAATACCTGGACCATTATCAATTACTGCGATTGCAATGTTGTCGAGCGATTGAGTAAGTCGTAGCTGAATAACAGTCCCGATCGGCGTATGCTTAAGCGCATTCGACATCAGATTACTGATAACCCGCCGCATCAGGCCTTCGTCGATATACAGCGGCGTAGCATCAAGCTGCACATCCACAACGACTCGCTTTTGATCTTGTTCAATCCATGGTCGTAAATCAGCTATACAGTTTTGCAGCAGCGCCTCCGGATCAACCGATGAACGCTTTAGCTCAAGCCGGCCTTCTTCCAGCCGTGCAACGTCAAGCATATCGTTCACCAACTGCAACAGCACACGGCTGCCCCGGTCGGCTCCTGACACAAGGTCTTGCTGCTCACTCGAAAGCGTACCCATTTGCAGCAGCGATAGATACCCACGAATTGCCGTAAGGGGATTCTTAAGGTCATGCGCTACCATCTGAGTTAGTTGCTCACGCGCTTGTTCGCTGTGCAGCAAATGTTCATGCTTGCGCTGCAGCGTTTGATGAAGCTGGGCGTTCATCAGGGCGCTTCCAAGGTGCGCGCCGACTGAGCGACAGATAGTCAAGGACTGATCGTTCAACGCCGTCTTTGAACCGAACTGTACAACCAGCACTCCCAGCAATTGACGATGATGGCGCAAAGGAACAACGAGAGCAGGGTGCGCTTCAAGTGGCAGCGCGAGCTGATGTTGTAGTGACCCGACATATGGCTCTTCACCTTCAAGCGCACTCCAGCCCAACCCGGCAAGTGGAACCGTTACCGGAGCATCTAGTGTGTGGTTGGACACATAGCAACCACTCACGTTGAACACGAGCGATTCACCAACTACCAGCCCGACGGCGCACAGTCTTGCATCGCTCAAACGTGCAAAAATCGTCGTAGCATTGGTTAGAAGCTGATCTGGATCGAGGTCAACTGTAGCCGCGTGGCTTACTTCGGCTAGCGCGCGTAACCGACGCTGTTCTTCGCGCTCCTGGGCAACAACCTTGACTGTATGTTCCAACAAATCGATCTGATCTTCCGCGAGCGCAAATCGACCTCGTAGCTCGGCACGAAGGGCAGGAAGAGAATGAACGTTTCCTTGCTCCAACGCTTCGAGCAACGTCATCATACCCGATTGAAATGCTGTTCTTTGACGCTCTAGCGTTGAATCGAGCAACAACCCTTCAACAATGCTGCTGAACG
>JASKZZ010000263.1 GCA_030147335.1 Herpetosiphonaceae bacterium
GCGCGATGTTGAGTTTGTCACAGGCGCCGCGCTTGCAGTACAACGATCAACATGGCAGCAGCTTGGGGGACTGGACGAAACGTTTTTTCCAGGGTATTACGAAGAAGTTGACCTGTGTTGGCGAATCAGGCAGCTCGGAAAGGTCATTCGTTATCAACCGAGCGCGGTCGCGATTCATCAAGAAGCGGCGGCTTTAGGCAAGCGCAGTGTCGCTTATCACCATTTTTATCACCGCAATCGGCTGCGACTTTTGTTCAAGCATCAAGATAATCCGTGGCTGCTCAAAACATGGCTACCAGCCGAGCTTCACTACTTGCAAACCACAGCCGATGACGCAGAGATTGTTGGCTTGCAACAAGCCTACCTGTTCTGGCAGAGTGCCTTTCTCAATAATGATACAGCGCCCGACCGGGATTTTCCAATCATGGATCAAGATCAAGCACAGTCGAGTGAGCTTAGTTGGACACTCGGCCAGGTTGCGGCGAAACGTATACTGCACCCAGCACCCTTCCGGTCACGCTTGCCGTTTGTCGCTCAATTTCGGACATGGCTCAATCGCATCACGACCGAAGAATATCTACGCCCACTGATCCAGCAGCAGAACGACTTTAATGAATCAGTCGTTGAAGTAGCCACAGCTCTAGCTCGTCAACGCCGTGCAACTGACGCCGCTATTGTTTGTCAAGGCATGATGCTTGCAAAATTCCACCACAGTCTGTAAGCATCATGTCGTCCTGCAAGACGGATTGGACCTCCAATGAAGGCCTTTTTGTGTGCCGGTGGATCGCTGACACGCTGCGACGCGCCCAAAGTGCAAGGAAGTTATACTGAAATTGCTACAACATTTGGTTTTAAGCCAGTAGATGTGCAGAATGCTCATGGTGGGCGCGCCAAATGTATTGTGTGCCGGCCAATAAACGATCAAGAAGTATACTTAACAATTCATGGGCAGGAACGTAGTGTCTATGCGTTGGTGATCTGGGAGCATAGCGCCAGTGCCACGTTTATGTTCGCCGCGTCGCCGTTCGATTTAGCGGTCAGCGTTGAACAAATTGCTCGCTATGAACGCGCCATGTACGATTTCGCCCACTATGCTCAGATTCGGGACAAGGAACGTGGCGAATATCAAAGCTAAGTAACCTCGGCACGTAGTTGGAGAAGAAGATGCAGGTAGTTTTGCTGATATGCGCGTTGCTATGGAACGTAACGCCTTTTCTTACCTCGCCCAGCACAAGTCCGACAACAAAGCATTCAAGTAACGGCCTCAAACTACTGCGTCGCACAAAACATTTTGACGTGTATCTAGCGCCAGGGTCGCTACGGCGATCAGAAGCGTTGCAGTTAACCGAGCAGCTTGAGCCAACGCTCCGGACGGTCGCGCAGCGCTTTGGAACTTCATTCGTCGGTCGTGAACGGATCGAGCTTTTGCCAGCGCAAAAAGGAGCTTGTGCTGTACGCGGCATCACATATTCCAGCAAACGCTTAATTCGGCTATTTTATGGCCCCGGCGCTGACCTAGAAAAGATGCAGGCACTTATGGCACACGAGCTTGTGCATCAACTCCAGCGTGAACGCTTTGGCGACCGGGTCCATCGCGTGTCAGACAATATTTTGCTTGAAGGCTGGGCTATGGTCGCGAGCGATCAGTATGCGCGCACTGATGACGGCTCTGAGCCACGGTGGCGAGCGCGTCTGAGAAAGGTTGTCGCACGCAACGAGTTACAACCGTTGAAGGTCAACCTGGATCAAGACTGCCGAACCGGTACGCGTAACAGTATCTACGATCAATGGGCTTCTTTTGTGGATTTTCTTGAACAGCGTTATGGCAAAGAAGCGTTAGGACGAGTGTACAGCAAAGGCAAGGGCCGCGCTCCTGGCAGCGCTGATTATCAAAGTATATTCAATATATCGTTCGACGAGCTTGAGGCCGAATGGCGGGTCTGGGTCGTGAGCCAGTAATAGCATACGCACAGTACCGAACCGCGCCTCAACATGCGTTGACTCGGTATGATCCTGTGCAGTATGCGGATCAATACTTATCCTGATCCAAGGCTCGCTAACATCGCTTGCACCTCATTCGCAAACCGTTCAAATCGGAAGATGTAGCTGCGATTTCTCGCGGCGACAGCCAAACGTGTCCGTAATTCGGTGTTGTTAACCAAGCGCTGCGTTTGCGTTTTGAGTTCATCAAGCGAGTGCCATAACAGGCCATTCTGTTCCGCTTCCACCGTTTCGATCAAACCGCCTTTCGCAATCACAATCGGCACACAACCGGCAGCCATTGCTTCAATCGTTGTAATGCCGAAGTGTTCCACGTTGTCCGGCGTGCGCGTCTCATCCACATCCAGCCCAGCGGCATGCCAAAAGATGCTCGCCTCACGATAACGCTGCTGAAGCTCCGTCAATGATGCGTTAACGTGCAACGTGATCGGGTAACCCTGGGCAGCTTGGCGGACGCGCTCAAGATAGCTCCGCTGCTCGGGTTGATCAAGATCGCAGCCGCCGACGAGATGATATTCCCAATCACGCAATTCGCCATCATGCAGCTCCCGAAACGCGTTGATCATCGCCAGATGCTGCTTATTATGGCCACCTTCAAAAAACCGACCGACGCTAAGGATTTGTTGTTGCTTGGTGCTTTGATTGAAAGATGTATGCTCCGTGTCGACGGCAGGATAGATGACACGGCTGTTGCGTTCCCAGCGTTGGGTGATCCATTGTTGTGTGAACTGCGAGTTAGCCACAAGATGATCATAGCTATCGATCGCATGAATGACCTCGTTTGTGCTCCAGCCCGTCACTTGAAGCTTGCGCCATACACGCTCCGATACGCGTTCCTCCAGTTCATTACCAGCCAGCGCAACCGATTGCAATGGCACGCCGCGCTCGCGGTCATCTGCGGCCAGACCCAAATCACGCAGCGTCCACGGCTCGACCTCCAGCACTACCTGAACTACCTGACCACGTAAGGGCGGGTACTCCAGCGGCACTCGCCAGATGGTCCAATCATCTGCTCGTTCACCTGCCAATATTCCATTAATAAATGCTCTGACAAGTGGCGGCGGAACCGATGCTGGCCGGATCTTAGCCAAACGTATCACGACCATATCGGTTGGTTGTTGCCAGGTACGCATAAGTTCGATCCGCGCACGCCGTCCAGTCCATAACCAATGCTGCTGCCCGTCGGTTTCCGGCTGGTACACTCCCTCAATCCAATAAACTCGTGACGGACGAAAACGATTCGCTAACCCACTAGTTGGAATACCACCTGGACTATACGCTTCTAATGGTAGCGGAAAATGCACAACTAGGATGCTTTTGCGTGCCTGGCAGCGAAACAGATCGCCATGCGACAGGTTCAGAAACACATCATACTCTGCCGAAATGTTTGACAGCAGCTGATTGCCGGGACTGTCTGGAACCTGTCGCGATGAGACTTGCTGCAGATCGAACGCGAGCCGCACCTTTAGAGCATGTACATCGAGCGGCTGATGTGTCACCAGCTCAACCTGATGTCCATCGGCAGCCAGTACGCGCGCAAAATCAAGGGTATAACGCTCGCCGCCGCCCATGGTCGGCAGCCACCGATTATAAATAGCTACTCGCATATTCCACCCATGCTACAATGGCCATTATGAGCCGAGCCTGCTCCATTATCATTGTTACGTACAATAGCATTGATCATATCGATGCCTGTCTAGCGGGGTTATCCCAGCTGCACATGAACGAGCCGCCGGAGATTCTTGTTGTCGATAACGCTTCTTCTGACGATACCATACCGTTAATTCAAGCACGCCATCCTACCGTCAAATTACTACCGCAGCAAGTAAACTGGGGATTTGCCGGCGGTGTTAATCGCGGAGTGCAAGTAGCTAGTGGGACAAACATTGCGCTGCTCAACCCCGATGCTGTTCCCAACCCGGACTGGCTGGCACACCTGGTCACGCCATTACACGATGTAGACATTGGTGTAACCGGCAGCAAAGTGCTTGGAGTCGACGGTCGGATACAGTCGGTTGGTGCGGTTGTGGAACTGCCGGCGCTGCTGCCGCGCTACCGTGGTGAAAACGAGGACGACCAGGGACAGTACGATCAGCCGGTAGATGTGTGGTCGGTACACGGCGCGGCAATGGCATTTCGACGTGAAGTCTGGCAAACGCTTGGCGGCTTCGACGAGGGCTTCTTTCCGGCATATCTTGAAGAAAGCGACTTTTGCGAACGTGCGCGGCAAGCCCGGCTACAAGTTATAACCGCCCCGCAGGCAATCGTGCGCCATCGAGAGTCCACAACCACCGGCAAATACAGCGCGCAGTTTTACTTTTACTTTCTACGTAACCGCCTGCGCTACGCCGCGAAATGGCAGCCTTGGCCGGTATTGTGGCACGAGTTTCGGCTGGCCGAGCATTTGCGTCTGCGTGCAACATCCCTCCTGGATCGGCGAGTAGCACGGCTGGTGTACCAGATGGCAGTGCCGACATTGGAAGTGCCGAGCGAAGCGGAACGCGCCGCAGTTCTTGCCATTGGCCGAAATCTGCAAGCGAACGGACAACCCGACGACGGCATAGGTCCGCTTCTAACACAGGTGAGCAAGGCGCAAGATGAAGCTGTACATCACGAAACACTTTTTCAATCGCGTCTGCCGTTTGCAGCAGCATTACGAACGGTCTGGAACAATATTGCCACGCGCTGGTACGTCCGACCTAACTTAGACCAGCAAACGCGCTATAATCTAGCACTTGAACGCGCTGCTTCACAGATGATCGACCAAGTGAGCGCTCAAGCTGCTGCATCGGCCCTCGATACCGCACTGTTGTCATGGCGACTGGAACAGCTGATGAACGAACGCGTCGTATAAAAGCTGCATCCGCACTCATTGTACGGATGCAGCTAGACGATAATGTAAACCCGCTCTTGGCCCAGCACTAACTCCCTTTGTTCAGCTTGCGTAACACACGCATAACCCGTCCCTGCTCGATATTCTTGAGCAGTCCTTCCAAGTATGCTATATGCTTGTTCTTCTCCGCCACAACCGCATCTAGCTCATCCATACGACGCTGCACGTTTGGCAAAGGTGCTGCCGGCGC
>JASKZZ010000371.1 GCA_030147335.1 Herpetosiphonaceae bacterium
CGTTCACGCACAAAAATGTTATCGGTTCCCACAACTGCACAGGTTGGAGCAACTTCAAGCAGTGTTGTTGCTTGAAGCCAGGTTGAAAAGTCTGGCGGCGCAATTTGGGTAGCAAGTCGCTCTAAAACAGTTGTCCAAGTCAAAGTATGTATCGATGGAGTAACCGATAAAGATAGGGCTGCTGCCGGTATTGGGCATAGCTGACCACTGACCTTACGTACATCGGCAACCATCTGCCATACCTTTTCCACCACCGACACAAGGGCTGCATCGGGGGACGAGCCGAATAGTTTTGCAAATGGATCTACGCTGGAATCTGGACAAGCATCCGTGACTACGCGTACGATTTGCTCGGCAATATCCGGAGCGATTTGTTCAAGCAATACGCCTACGGCATCGTACCGATGGGGCATGGTGGATGTACGGGCACACCGGGCTGCCTTGTCATAAACTTCGTTGATCAGCAGTGGAACGCTCCATCGTTTCGCCAAGGCATAGACCCACAACGTCCATGCTTCAGCCGGAGCAAGGCTTGTTTGGATGCGTGAGCGAACAGGAACGTCTATTCCCGCCCGTTGTAAAATAGCACTCGTTTGTGCAACATCGGTTTCATTCAATGGGCGATTGTAACGCAATGACCATCCAGGTGCATTCGTAAAATCAGCGGGAGCTTGAACAGATGCATCATGTATCATGTTTTTTTGTTCTTGATGGATTCTTCTTTCCGTTTTAAGCCCTGGCGATTCGATCAAGGGGCGGCGGATCATGGTGTCAGGGGCGGCCATGACATGGTTGTCACCTGGTCCCCTGTCAACAATGTCATGGGGGAGGGTGTCAAATTTGACAGGGGGCGGGCTGACATTTTTGTCAGCGGTATCATTACGTGAAGGATACTGAACACTGCTTGGTGTATCCTGTTCCTGCGTATTTGGTTCAACTAGCCGACGTGAGCGTCGTCGGACTTGGCCGTTCATTGGCGGTTCTGGAGCGAACGCCGCCAGCCGCTTAAAGAGCGGTGACAGATCATAGCCGTTTTCCACCTGCGCGCCTGTATCATCATACTGATCATAAAGCGTAAGGAGGCCAAGTTGGGCTACTGCCTCGCTGTAGCGCCGAACCGTACGCGCATTGACACCCATACGTTGGGCTATGTCGTTGACAGTTTTTGGTGGAGCGGCTAGATCCCAGTTGATTTCCATTAACTGCAACACAAACATTGCTTCTGCATGACCAATACCGAGTGCATGATAATGCCGCAAAAAGAGATGCGGCAGCGGCATGAACCCGGCACGGAGCATCGCATCACCAAAGTAGGCGGTAATGCGAGGATCATACGTGCTATTACTCATGCCACACCTTTCCACTGCCCGTTTCGAGTAGATAAGGTATTGACATTGGTCGGGCAAATTGCTAAGATCGAAGGCAACATCTAAGCCTCCCCATCTGGGGCGCGTGGTGCATCGCATTGCTGGCGGGCGGACGATGCACAGCGTGATAGGTTTTGAACTATGGGACAGTCACCTCAATGGTGGCTGTCCTGCGTTTTTAATCTTTGTACACCATTGTCTAAAAATGCTAGAGATTTTATCGGCAAGAGTCAACAGGATTGACGGCAAATTAGGTATTTATTTAAGGCGATATTCCACATTATTACGGCTGATTACGGCTGATTGCGGCAAGGATAGCTATTTTTCGGCAAAATCCATCCTTATATCAGTGGGAGCCGATCATACATAAAGTGATTGCTGAAGTTTGAGCCATTAAACAAGGACATTCGGTAGTAGACATAAAAAAGCAGCAACTTTGATGTTGCTGCTTTCCGGCAAATTACGGCGAATTACGGCAGTTTGACCATAGCTCGGTTTGGCAGCTGCTTTCCGGCAAATTACGGCGAATTACGGCAGTTTGACCATAGCTCAGTTTGGCAGCTGCTTTCCGGCAAATTACGGCGAATTACGGCAGTTTGACCATAGCTCGGTTTGGCGGCTGCTTTCCGGCAAATTACGGCGAATTACGGCAGTCGATGGTAATAAGCTTAGAGCGGCAGTCGCTGAACATCACTCGTTAGACGATAGCTAACAGCGCGAGTTTCTCCTAACCGCATCAGCACGCCCATTTCCACTAACCCGTTCAAGTCACTACGAATGGATCGCTCTGACCGATCCGGTAGTAAACCACTTGCCTGCCTTGGATTGAGGCTTCCGGCTTTAACAATGTGCTTAAGCAGAACGAGTTGCGGTTCACTCAACCGCTCCACAAGCTCCATGCTCAAGCCTGTGGGCTGATGCCCTTGAATGCTGATGAAAAAATTAGCGGCTGCTACATCAATACGCGGTTCCGGTAAATCTTCACGAACCATTGTTTCAAGAATCGTTCGCAGGCCAAGGCCAAAAGCTTCGCAGAACCGCACCTGCCACAATAACCGCATAAGGGTTGGATTGCGCGCATGCGAGCTTTGCATCAAGCCCTGGAGCGGGGCGGCAACTGGAGGGCCGCCAGGAGATGCGACTTCAATACGATTTGGAAACATAGCAACGCGAACAGCCGCACCCGTGAGCGAATAATCTCGGTGACCGGCAGCATTTACCAGCATCTCACGCAGAACCACCGGCGGGAACTGCGGTCGCTCACGCCGCTGCGGCCCTTCCTCAATCGAAAACCCTCGTTCCATGTGTGAAACGATAAACTGTTCAACTCGCCTGATTTGTTCAGGCAAGGTGCCTCCGTACCGTTCCAAATGACGACCTTGCTCAGAAGTAGCTTTGTCACCCGGAAAACGACCTAGCACAAACTCTGCCTGAGGTATCCAGCGCTGCGGATCTTTTCCAAAAAACAGTATGCCCGCTGTTGTTGGCACCAGGTCGCCATTCACGTCAGCCACACAGCGATGGTAGCGCAAAAAACTTTCCGGCGTTCCAGCTTCTTCCGGACGCATCAAGCGGCCTTCGCTCCGTGCCTGATCGATATGCTGGGTGACCTGCTGAAGGTCGAGGTCAGCGATGGTTGTACTCAGGATTGGTTCTTCTTCAAACGAGCGCTGCTCGATCATCACTAACCTCGTTCGTTGCGGTACTGCAATCTTGCTTCGCGTTGGCTTATACACTGGGTCAGAGTTTTTGCCTCGGTTCCATTCGGTGAAACACGGCTCCAACAACTATTCTTACAGCCGGAATCACTAAATGGCTTGCCCGACAGCGGTTGCATTGCTCAACCTATCACCACATACATTTATACATGTGATGATATACTGCACCTGCCGTCTCACTGGCTCTGGGCGTTATGTTACGGCGCTCTGCTCGGCACGTCACTTTTACACTCAGAGCAGGTTTCTTCGCCTATCTTACCATAGCGTTGACTCGCATCAGACAATCATACGTGGCTGCGTACAGACACGATTGAGTGGAGAGTATAGCATGTTGGACAGCTGCTCCGTCACTTCGATGAGTACGAACAGCGTAACTCCGACCTTTCTATGAATCTGGCAGTGCATGGCACTTAGGAATGTGTTGTTGCGTTTTTGCTTCGGCGTCGACGGCTACAAAGACCAACAGCACCAAGCACGGCACGAAGATTCGGAGTTCCTCAACAATGCCAAAGACAAGGGTGATGGCGGCAATAAAGACGGCAGCAACCAGAAAGCGCTGCTGCCGTTGATCAACCATATGCCGGTTGCTTGCCAACCAAATCGCCGTGGGAGACAGCATCGCAAGCAACAGTAGGGGCCACACAAAGGGATGAGGATTGAACAGCACCTTCATAAAACGTTGTTCAAGTAACAGGCCACCCATAAGTTGTCGCTCCCACCCGGCCTGACCCCCTAATTCATACCGAATGAGAAAAATCAGCCCATACGAAATAGCTGATACCAACACGCCATAGCTTACAACGCGCCAGTTCACTCGATAGTTGTCGTCCAACCCCCATACACTGATCCAAATCAATCCAGCAAACGCAGCTGACTCCCGATTGGTACTCGCAAACACTGCACTCAAGGCGAGAATCAATGCGCGACGGGACGAGGTTGCCCAAATAAAGATGGCTGTGAAGACAATATCGAAAAAATCCGATGGTAATTCGGTCGGAAAATTAAACGTAAACACGAGGGCAACGACGAGCACGCCCGTCCCGATGGCAGCTAGCTTCAGGTTCGCTCCAGCGCAGTGCATCAGCAGATACCAGAACACGGTGACTGCGAGCATGGCGCTAGCCAAGCGCAGGAGCAGGTACCAATCACTCAGCTTCAGGATCGT
>JASKZZ010000388.1 GCA_030147335.1 Herpetosiphonaceae bacterium
GTCATGGCGTAATGCGGTTGAACGCCGACAACCGCATAAATCGGCGCATGCTGTTCGGCAAGCTCAACACTGGCATAGCTTGACGGCACATCGTAGCCAATGTTGATGAGCACCGCAACGTCGGCTTCCAGCGCACGCTCAAGCACCTCGACGCGATCAGCATCGAAGCGATCCATATGAATATGGGCATGTGTATCAATAATTGGCACACAATGATTCTACCATACCGCAAGGCGAAGAAGCTAAGTATTGTCTGTGAGGGGCAGAACACGGAACCAAGAACGGGGAAAAGCAAGGAAGTCAGCAAAACGACTGACGCTGTATTATGTCTAATTAGACACATGCTAAGGTGAAACAGCAAGCGTAAGAGCGCCGAAAGTTTACCGGGAAGGAACGTCCGGCGGTCGTGTGGCGAGGAAACGTTCCTCGAGGATGCGCAGCAAAAACAAGGGATTACCTAGCACATAACGCTTCCACAAACGGCGTGGCTCCACAACAAGACGCGCTAGCCACTCCAGCTTGTTATCGGTAATCCATCGTGGCGCTCGCCAAACCTCGCCGGTCATGTAGTCGAACAGCGCGCCGACGGTTAGCGCTACATGGGCGTCGATCCGCTGCCAATTATTGTCGAGCCATTGTTCCTGAAGCGGCATACCAAAGCCAACGACCAGAATATCGGGCTTCGCGGCATTGATTTTTTGCAGCACTGCCTCGTTCTCGGGATGACCAGGCCTTTTATTGGCATAACCATGATGCGTTCCGGCGATCCTGATATACGGGAACTGCGACTTGAGCTGCTGAGCCGCTTTGTCGGCAACACCAGGCATAGACCCAATCAAAAAAAGCGAGTAGTTACGTTTGGCGGCACGCTCCACTAGCTCACCGATCCAATCGGGTGGAGTGTATCGTTCGGGAATACTATAGCCAAGCAGTTTCGCGCCAAGGATTACTCCATAGCCGTCGCAAAACACAATTTCGCATCTGTTGAGAAAGACGCGAAACCACGGCAGCGTGTACGCGAGGTTCATGCCATGGGCATTGACATAGGTAACGATTGAATGGCCTTTGGTATCAACCGTTCGTTCAATTGATGCCAGAACATCGCTTAAAGGCAGCGCGTCAATGTTGACGCCGAACATGGTTACTGGCGTTGAGTCGGAGGCACGCTCACCAACCGGCAGCTCGCGATGGCTTGAACCATCGCGAGTCTTCAACAATCGCCCTCGTGCTGCAACATACCACGCCAGCGCGGCAAAGCTCCCAGCCATCAAAAGCCGTTTCATTCGTGCTCACTTGGCGGGGTGTACGGCCAGCGCACTTTCGCCCGCGACCACTCGGTATCGCGGTTGAAGCTGAACGATCCACCCAGGTCGGCGGTTACCAATGTTTCAATGATGGATAAACCGAGACCACTGCTAGGCCTTGGCTGCGACGGCGGTCGTGTTGGCCCATCGTCGCGCACTTCAATCACAGCGTCCTGCCCTTCCCGCCATGCATCGACCTCAACAACGCCGCCATGAGCAAGCACACCATGTGACAGCGCATTGTTGACCAGCTCGTTCATCACAAGCGCGACAACTGTTGCCTGACGCGATGTAATTGGCAGCGACTCGCCTTTGATTGCAAAATGAACCGGCATTTCATCGACAAGCCCAGTGTGTGCGTTATCAAGCACTTGACGCGCAATATCTTGGACGGTGGTCACGCCGATGTCGTCATGGCACAGCAAGTTGTGGACGGCAGCAATTGACTGAATGCGACTGGCGGAACGCGACAACGCAGCAGCACCGGGCGAGTCAGGCTCAAGGCGACGGTATTGCATATTGAGCAACGCCGAAATCGTTTGCAGGTTGTTGCGCACGCGATGATGCATTTCCTGCAATAATGTCGACTTAATTGTTAGATTGCGCTGTGCTTCCTTGAATAGCCGCGCATTCTCAATCGCGATGGCGGCTTCGTCGGCAAACGACGACAGCAACTGAACCTGCTCGTAGTCGAAGTAGCGCTGCTGCCGTGTATAGAGCACAATCGCGCCGATGATGCGCTCACCAATGCGCAACGGCAAGCAAAACAACGAATGGAACTTCTCGTTATGCGCAAATGCCGCAAGCTCTGGAAAACGCATATCGTCATAGGCGCTGACAATTGCAACGGGATGGCCTTCAGCGATGGTCCGCATAATCATTCGTCGGAGGCGCTCGTCCCAGCCACCGCTCCATGATGCAACCAGCGTAACGTCGGTACCTTCATTTTCGGATTGAAAAATGTCGGAGCGGTCAGACGAGGATAAAATTACGGCCTGCTCTGCGATTAAACTTAGCACGGTGCCAAGATCAAGTGTAGCGGCAATCGCAGCCGACACACGTTGGAGCGTACTTAGCTCACGCACTTTTTGCCGCAATCGCTCATCGGTCTCGTGGTAACGCTGCGCATTCGCAATCGAGAATGCCAACTCGCCACCAACAACCTCCAGAAACTGCACATCCTCGTCGTTAAACGCACGTGGTCCCATCGCCTGCACGCTGATCACGCCTTGCAGCTGATCGCCAACAAAATCATCAGGTGACTTAGCAAACAGAATAATCGGTATGCACACGATGGAGCGGTATGGGCGTTCATCTAAACGCGGGTTGACCATAAACCGCTGATCGTTCCACACATCCTGAATGACCAACGGCTGGCCTTCTTGAGCAGCCCAACCAGTCGCGCCCTCACCTAACCGAACCAAAACGTGGCCTATTGCGCCCGGATCGAGACCATGGGTTGCACGCAACATCAAGTTTCCGGTGTTGCGATCAAATAAATAGATCGAGCAAACCTCGGTATTCATAACCGTCGCCACCGTTTGCGC
>JASKZZ010000397.1 GCA_030147335.1 Herpetosiphonaceae bacterium
GCTCGGTGCTTTGGATCGAGTGAGCTAAGCGCTGTTTGTACCAGCTCTTGCAGCTCATTCCGCTCGGCAGTCTGCTCCGGTGACGCGCTATTGGGCGAAAATAATCGCTCGGCAAGCTCGTGGAACGAATCAGTCCAAGCTTTCAAACTCTTGAGACGATTGTAACAAAGGTTGATAGATACGCGGTAGAGCCATGGGGCTAAAGGCAGGGAGCCATCTAGCCTACCCGCATAACGGTACAGCCGGTAGAAGGTATCTTGCAGCACCTCCTCGGCTACCTGAGGATCACGGGTTACACCAAGCGCAGTTTGATACACCGATGCTTGATATTTGCGGAATAATGTTTCGAGAGCATACATGTCGCCCTGTGCGATTGCACGGAGTCGTGCAGCATCCTCAACAATACCACTTGTATCTTCAACATTACTCGGCACGTTTTATCCTTCCCAAAGGTAGATCTATTATAACATGCCGCCCTACGATCTCCACCAACTTAGGGATGATCATGACACAAAAAAGGCGGAAGGGTTAAGCTTCCGCCTCAGCACAGAAAACGCGAATGGACGATATGCAGCTAAACGTTACAAATTACGGTACTGCTCAGGTAGCGCGCCTATGCTATCACGAACAAGCGCTGCCGACTTTTGTGTTGCAGCCTTTTCTTCGTCGGTCAGCGGCACCTCGATAATCTGTTCAATGCCGCCCGCACCCAGTTTCACCGGCACACCAAAGAACACATCGTTCAAGCCGTATTCGCCCTGCATAAATACCGATGCCGGCAAAACGCGTTTTTTATCTTTGAGAATCGCTTCGACCATCTGGACCGTTGCCGCGGACGGCGCGTAATAGGCGCTGCCGGTTTTAAGCAGCTGCACGATCTCACCACCGCCCTTTTTCGCCCGCTCAACGATCGCTTGTAGCCGATCCTGCCCAATAAACTCAGTTACCGGAATGCCGGAGATCGTTGTATAACGTGGCAGCGGCACCATCTCATCGCCATGACCGCCCATCAACATCGCCTGCACGTCCTCGACCGAAACGCCGGCTTCCTGGGCAATAAAGGTGCGATAGCGACCAGCATCAAGCACGCCGCCCTGCCCCATAACGCGCTCGCGGGGAAAGCCGGAGACCTTGTAGGCCAGATAAGCCATCGTGTCCATCGGGTTGTTAACGATGATAATGTTAGCGTTTGGTGAGGTTTTGGCCACAGCCTGAATATTCTCTGAGGTAATTTTGGCATTGATGCTAAGCAAATCCTCGCGGCTCATGCCTGGCTTACGCGGCGCGCCCGAGGTCAAAATCACCACATCCGAGTCGCGTGTTTCCTCATAGCCATTGGTACCGACAATATTGACGTCAAAGCCTTCAATCGGCCCAGCTTCGAGCAGATCAAGGCCTTTGCCCTGGGGAATACCCTCAACAATATCGACCAGGACAACATCAGCAAGCTCTTTCGATGCAATCCAGTGCGCGCAGGTCGAGCCAACAAAGCCCGCGCCGATGATTGTTACTTTTTTGCGCATAATGTGCTCCTTGTTCGTGCGTTTCAGGCGCTTATTCTAGCATACAAGATCCGACACCCTGTAAATGCAACAGGTCCACCACCCCAGCCATTGCTGCCGGATGCAGAAGCTGGCATATTTTCTGCTATTACGTAAATTACACATCACACTTTATGTCTAGCCAGGAGGACAAACTATGCAGCAAGATCCAAATGAGCGCCGCGTGGTGCAAGAAGAAATTGTCCAAACACCGTATGGCACAAATGCCTCAGTTGTTGAGCATCGCACCCATATCGATCCAACGCCAGCCGAACGTCAGCTCGGCTCATTATATCGAGCCAAGCAGATCGTATGGTTTATCACCGGCGTTATTGTGTCGCTCATCGCGTTACGCTTCGTGCTGCTGGCACTTGGCGCGAACGTCACCTCTGGATTTGGCGCGCTGATCGTTGGACTTACACAGCTATTCGTCGCCCCGTTTCTGCCACTTTTTGGCGAACAGCAGGCGCAAGTAGAGTTCGGCGCGTTGATTGGAATCGCAGTATATCTTCTGCTGGGTTGGGGCATTAGCAAGCTGCTTGAAATCGTTATGACTCCGCGCACTCCACCAACAGGTTACTAAATTGTGAAGGCGTTGCTGAACCATGCATGATGGGATTATGTGTGGTTCAGCTCTTAACCATGCTATAATCACCTCAGGAGGATACATTATGGCTCAGGCCGAGCTTGATCTTGCACATTTCCGTCAACGTTTGGAAGAAATGCGAACGTCGATTCAGGACGAGTTGAATCGACTGCAAGAAGAAACCGCCAATATCAACCAATCAATCGACTATGGCGTTAAGAATCATCCAGCGGAAGACGCGACGGAGCTGGAGCAGCGCGAGCGGAGCATGGCCATTCGAGGCGAGCTGGAGCGCGAGGTCGGACGTATCGAGCACGCGCTAACACGCCTTGAGCAAGGCAGTTACGGCGTTTGCGAAGTCGGCGGCGAGCTAATTCCGGTTGAGCGACTTGAGGCACGGCCTGCCGCGACATTATGTATCCGTCATCAGCGTGAAAACGATCAACAAGCGCGTGACGTTCCAGATCCACAAGTGTAAATCGATTAGGCGCTCACTTCGTACAATGGGCGCTGTTCAGTATGTTATTTAGATTATGACACAACACAGCTTGGAAGCACGGCGGCTTGTGACCCCAGCGGTCATCGCCGCCGTCGTCTTTATTCTTGACCAACTTACCAAAGCCTGGGTACTGCGCACGTGGCCAGAACCGTACAGCGGTGATATTCCAATCATTGATAGCTGGCTTGAGCTTACCTACGTCCAAAACACCGGTGTCGCATTTGGTCTTTTCCAGGGCGTCCCACAAGTTTTTACAATCACATCACTGTTAATTGTGGCGGGAGCGATCTGGTTCTACCTCAAACATTCGGAGGAAGGACAGCCCTGGCTTGGCATTAACCTTGGG
>JASKZZ010000403.1 GCA_030147335.1 Herpetosiphonaceae bacterium
GAAGCTGCTAACCTAGCCCGAGGGTAAAAAGTTTATTGAGGACAAGTACAGCGGCGCGGTCGTTGCAGCGTTTTATATAAGGGAGCAGCAGGCCCTTGGCACAGCGCCAAGGGCCTTGTTTTATCGGCGTTCCATCCAGCGTTCGTGGCACTCTGGACAATGAACTCGCACAATCTGCGACGTTACCCGCGTTACGAAAAAGCGACGATATGGCTCTTCTCTGGTATGACATGCGGGACAGCTAATAATGGGACTGCTCGGTTTTCGTAAAATGTTCCATACCCATTCCAACCCCAGCAACAAAAAAGCCAGGCCATACAACACCGCATGTGGCACAAACACTGCCACAATCGGCAACACCCGGCTACGCAGTGGTTCAGGCAGCAGTACGATAAGTAAGATTGGAACAACAGAACAAGACACGGCCACCGTCAAATACCGCCGTTGGTTGGTAATGTGTGGTGAACCGCTGAAGTTGTTCATGCTGCTGTGGTTTCCTTAGCTGCTTGATATTCTTGTGGAACGAGCAGCAGCGCTCCTTCTGGCACCGCTTCAACATACAACGGCGTTGTACCAAGCTGCTCTCCGTCGATTTCGGTTGGTAAAGGAGGCGTAGCAGTCAGGCGTACTCGTGTTGCACTTAGATATATTAATTCGCCTTGTCCGTCAAATTGGCGCGTCACAATCCGCCACAAAATACGAAGTGCTCCCATTACCGAGGCAGAAGAAGCGATCATTAAGTCGAGCTTCCCGTCGTGTGGATGAATGTTTGGCCCAAGTGCAATTGCGCCGTCGCCGATCTGCCCCACATTAACGATCATCACCGTATGCGCTCGCAAACGCCGCTTCTTGCCGTCAATTTCGAGTACAATCCGCGATTGCCGCAGCTTGAACATATTCTTGACACCGGTCACTATATACGCCGCAAAGCCTAACGCATTTTTTAGCTCACGTGATGCGTCGCGGATAAGCTGAGCATCGTAGCCCGCGCCGGCCACCAGAGCAAAGTAGCGATCCTCGTCTGGGAGGTATCCAACATCTAGTCGCTCAGTTTTTCCTGTAAACACAAGCTCTAGCGCTTCAGCTTGGTCGGTGGGAATAAGCAGGGCACGTGCGAGTAAATTTGCCGTACCGACTGGAATTTGCGCAAGTGGAACGTTGCTGCCGCTTTTGATAAGGCCACTCATCGCCTCCATCACGGTTCCATCGCCACCAGACACCAAAACCAGATCAAAACCATCTGTCTCAGCTTGTTGCGCCCATCCAAGCGCATCTCCAGCCGCATGTGTTTCGCGTACCTCGAATTCGACGTTATCACGGTGGAGGCGATCTTCAAGCGCTTGACGGGTTTCTGCCGGATCGTGACGTCCAGAAACAGGATTGATAATAACTAGTACACGGCGATACAAGGGCATGCTCACTTTTTCTTAAGTTTAGTTGCTATCCTTCGGATTCACTAGCAATTTCTGCCCCAAGCTTTGTAACACTCCTTGTTGTGGCACTAATGCATACGAGCCGTTTACGGATGTTTCCCATAGCATAGAACCATCAACGGTGAAACGCTGAACATTCGCGGGATCAACGTTGCGCATGTTCCACAGGAGCGATAATACTTGCTCGAACGGCATATCGGTGTGCACAAATGGGGCGAGCGCTTGAACTATTTTGTCGGCCTCTTGTACATTTTGCAATGCTCCACGCTCTTTGAGCCGCTGTGCAATACCAAGAAGGACCAGCTGTTGTCGCTTGATGCGCTCGAAGTCAGAGTCAGGATGGCGGGTACGGGCATATGTAAGCGCCGTTGCTCCGTCCATATGTTGTGGGCCAGCTAGAAAGTGAGCAACAGTGTAGCCATAATCGTCGGTAGGAAAACGCCCATCATATATTTCCTTCGGCACATCGACAGTAATCCCATCCAACGCGTCAATGAGTGAGCGAAATCCAGCAAAGTCTATAACAACCGTGTGATCCACCTGCACGTCAAATGCTTGGGCTAGTGTTTGTGCGGCTACAGGTATTCCACCTCCCGGTTGTGAACGCTCTCCATAATAAAAGGCAGCGTTAATCTTGCTCTCGCCATAGCCCGGTATCCCCACCCACATATCACGAGGCATCGACAATAAGGTCGCACTTCCCTGTAGTGGATCGAGGCGCACTAACATCAAGGCATCACTACGAGCATTCAACCCTTCACCCGGTCGTGCGTCAAGCCCCAACAATGCAATCGTCACAGGATTTGCTGCCGGTAAACTAGGAGTTGGCGTAGGCACAGTCGTTGCGGTTGGGACCGCCGTGGGCGTCATCGTTGGCTTAGGAGTAGATATAACCGTAGGAGTGATCGTCGGCTCAGGCGTTGGCGTAAGGGTTACTGGAACAATAGTTGTAGGTAATGGAACTGCTGCTATTACACGGTCTTCAAACGGCTTATGTGTTGTTTGCCACGCAACATAAGCACGATAACCCGGCAGTGCATATCGCCAAATCCCAACCAGCATCGCTACAGCAACGATCCCTACGCTAAGCAGTACAGCGTATTTCCGGCGTGACCGACGAAGCGGTTGTGCATTCGCCGATTCAGGTACTGGAACAAAAGTAGGAATCGGGGATGGAGATTGTGCTTCGGCTGCTGTAACTGTCTTGGTCACAACCGGCGTAGTCGAAGCAGGTGAAGCGAGTGGTGCAGCCGATACAAGTTGCGCTAATAGTAAAGTATCACGATAGGAACGACATTCCGCGCATTGTGCAAGGTGAAATCCAAGCAATGGATTTCGACCGGGAGTTGAACCAGGGATCACACCCTGGTCGATGAGACGTCGCGCTTCTATACAGGTCATGAAAGAACCTTAATTGAGTTATGCAGGAGAAGCCATTCTAACAAATCTCTAACAGATGTCACAATCATAAAGATCCATCAAAATACTGATATACAGCATAAGAAAGCCATACAACCAAGCTAGGACCAGAATTTGACAATGGAACTGGCTGTGCTATACTCACGCTCGTTGCAAACGAACCTCGTTCGTCACAACAAATAACAGAAT
>JASKZZ010000417.1 GCA_030147335.1 Herpetosiphonaceae bacterium
CTGCGGGTCCACATTTCACGGTTTTGCTCGATGCGCTCCGGAGGAATACTTTGATCGCGACCACCATAGAACGCAAGGATCGGCGCGTTGATCTGATGAACATCGTCCTCGCCGAGCGGCCGTCCACCGTAAAATGAGACAGCAGCCGCGATACGTGGGGTACGAGCGGCTAACAACAACGCGAGCGAGCCACCCATACAAAAGCCAACGACACCGATTGAAGCAACATCTGAGCGACCACACAAATAATTGACAGCGCCAACCATATCCTTGACGACACGCTCCATATCAAGGCCCATCGCCAGCTTACGCGCTTCATCCGGCTCGGTTGTAGCCCGTCCACCATACAAGTCAGGAGCAAGCGCGACATAGCCTTCCGCGGCAAAGCGATCTGCCAAATTGTGGATATTGTCGTTAAGACCCCACCATTCTTGCAACACCACAACTGCTGGAAAACGCCCGTCGCTACGAGGACGGACAAGATAGCCCAGGGCCGTTGTGCCATTAGACTGAAATTCAACCATCCCTGCCGACGGATCGGGCATAGCTACCTCCCCTCTTATTTCGGTCATTAATTAACAATTTTACACCACTGTTTGCCATCGCTATGCGCCTGCTTGACTGCGGCATGTGGGCACATAAGTTGCTGCGTTATGACACGGCATACATGAAAGGAGCGTAATCGGATGGTGACACGCCAATACGAGATCGAGCAAGAATACGGACAGGTTGAGTCGAATGTGCTGATGCTGGACGAACAGGTGACCAAGCAGGTCGTCGAATTGCTCAATCAGCACCTAGCGAGCTTGTACGTGCTCCATCATCAATATCACAAGCACCAGTGGGTTGTTGAAGGGCCGCAGTTCCGTGAGCTGGAGCAGCTTTTCGCGATGCACGCCGAGCAGGTCGAACTGGCGGCAGTTGAGGTCGGTGAGCGCGCAAACGCGCTTGGCGGCGTTCCCGCAGCGACAATGCGCCGACAGCTTGAAGAAACGTATCTTGAAGAAGAGCCGGACGGCATTCTTGGCATTCGCGATATGCTGGAGCGTGACGTAGATGCCGAGCGAACGATTGCAACGAGACTGCGTGAGCATATCCGGCTCACGACCGAGCTTGGCGATTGGGGTACCGAAGACTTGTTAAAGCAAACGCTTCAAGCGACCGAAAAGCGGGCAGCGTTTGTGCAAAAGCATCTTGAGCGCGAAAGTCTTGACCGTGGGCTTGTTGGATCAAGGCCGCATGATGAAGCCGTTGAACCGACAATCCGCAAGAAGTAGCGCAGCTGTCAGCGATCAACCATCGACTCCCTAATCTTGCCGAACGTTTGCCTAGAGTTTTTTACAAAAAGCTGATAGCCGTCAGCTGACGGCTATGCAAGGAGGAGTACAACTCCATGACCGAAGCACAGCAGACGCCGAATATGCGTCAGCAACCCAATGAAGTTATCGAAAACTCAATCAAGCTTAAGCGCGAAGGCGCTCGACAAATGATCGACGCGCTCAACAGCAATGTCGCGAGCTTGTTTGTGCTGTTCCACCAATACCAGAAACACCACTGGGTCGCCGAAGGGCCACAGTTCCGCGACCTGCATCTCATGCTTGAAGAACACTATACCGCTGTTCATCAGCAGGCAGACGCGTTTGCTGAACGAGTTGTTACCCTTGGCGGCGTTCCAGTAAGTGGTCCGACCGCGCAGCTTGAACGCGGGTATGTGACCGAGGAACCGGAAGGCATTTTGGATCTGCGCCAAATGCTTTCAAATGATCTGCGAGCCAACCAGCAAATCCTGGTCAAGCAGCGTGAACATATCAAACTGGCACGCGAGCTGGGTGACTATGGCACGGAGCAATTGATCAAGCGTCATCTGCGCGAACAAGAGTTTCGCACCCAGGACATCATGCATTTGCTGGAGCATGAAACACTCGACGAAATTTTCTCTGGCCAACAATAAAGACCCAAAGACCAAGAACCAAGACTGGACACCCTAGATCAGCAAGCTCTTGGTTCTCAGTTCTTGGTTCTCGTGGAGGAATACATGGCAACACAACACGAAATGCGTCAAGAAACCAATATTGTGCGTGACAATCCGTTTGGCCTGCCGCAAGCAGTGGCGAGCCAGGTAGTCACAATGCTCAATCAAGATCTGGCCAGCATGTTTACGCTATATAACCAGTACCATAAGCATCACTGGATCGTGGAGGGCGCGCAGTTCTTGGAGCTGCATCTTCTGCTGGAAGAACACTATACCCAGCTGCACGACCAGTTCGATGAGGTTGCGGAGCGCCTGGTGGCGCTGGGCGGGCTGCCGGTAAGTAGTCCTTCCGAGATCGAGCAGCATGCGTACATTAAGCATGAAGAATCGGGCATGCTCAACCTGCGTGAAATGCTTGAACATGATGTGGATGCCGAGTGCAGTCTGGCTGAAAACATGCGCAACCATATAGCGCAGGCCAATCAGCTTGGCGATTACGGCACCGAGTCGATGTTGAAGACGATTTTGGAGCAGACCGAGAAGCGTGCGGCGTTCTTGGAGAAGCATCTGATGCGTGAAAGCCTAGCCAAGCGTATTCCGGCTCCCTAGGCTAAACAGCTTACTTTTCGTAAGTTTTGCTGTGGTACAATAGATGTACCAACTGCATGTGAGCAGCATTATGACGATTGATAGAGGAGGTCCCCATGGCAGGCAAAACGGTCGCAGTGACCGATGCAGATTTTGAACAAACAGTGCTTAAGTCGGACCAGCCGGTAATGGTCGACTTTTGGGCGCCGTGGTGCGGGCCGTGTCGGGCTGTCGCCCCTGTATTGGAAGAGATGGCGGGTGAGTACGAGGGCAAAGTCAAGATTGCGAAAGTCAATATCGACGACAATCCCAAGTATGCTGGCCAGATGGGCGTGATGGCGATCCCAACCATGATCATCTTCAAGAACGGACTAGAAGTTGATCGCATTCAGGGTGCAGGCCCGAAGTCAATTTACACGGCACGCATCGAGAAGCTGCTGAAGTAAGGCGACATACGTATGATGGAGGCTTTGGGTACGTACCCAAAGCCTTTTTCTATTGGAGAGCCAACAATGAGTCAACATCAATGGGCGATTGAAGGTATTGACCATGTTCAGATCGCTGCGCCTGCCGAATGTGAAGCAGCAGCACGACATTTTTATGGTGAACTACTTGGCCTGCCCGAACTACCTAAACCACCTGCATTAGCTGGACGCGGCGGCGTATGGTTCCAAGTTGGGCAGCAAGGACTGCACGTTGGCGTTGAAAACTCGTTTACAGCCGCAAAAAAAGCGCATCCTGCCTTTCGGGTACGCGATGTCCAAGCACTAGCGCAACGATTGGGAGCGGCTGGTGTTAATGTCGATTGGGATACATCCTTACCGGACTACCTTCGATTCTACGCCTCCGACCCCTGGGGCAATCGGATCGAGTTTCTCATGCCGAAGACGCGCTAAAGCTCGCCCCGCCGTCGTGCCAGAACGATCTCAACCACCATCAAGCCAAGAATAATCAACACGCCGTATTTACCGACGAATTTGGCCACAGTATCAACCCAATCCTGCGTTTGATCCATAATCCACCTCCTGCGGGAAGCGAAGGCAAGATCAAGGCCGTCACGTTGCCGACAAAAGAATACCCCCTGCTCCAACAACTTGGCGACAAAGGGCATTGTATGACTAGTTGTGCAGCAGCTACTTGCCGCTGAGCAAATGGTCAATCGCGTCTGCAAGCTGCTGTAATGTAGCAACGTAGTGAACGGCATCCATTTTCGGCGCGTACTGCTGCATATCGCTGTCGCCAGTACCCCACATTCGTTCCTGCTCAGGCGTGAACCACAGCACTCGTCGCGCGTGGCGCTTAATCGTATCAATGCAGTCGATGCGCGGATCGTTGTAGTTGTTACGTCCGTCGCCAAGCACAATCACCGTGGTGCGACGGTCAACAGCGTCAAGATGCTGGCGGCAAAACGTCGCAAGGCTAGAGCCAAGATCGGTCGAGTAGTAGCCCGGTGGAATACGCTGCAATACGCCCTGGATTGCTTGCTGCGGACGTTGGCCCGTAAAATCCTGTGTAATATCGTGCATATCTTCGATAAACGCGAATGAACGTGTCCGCGACATGACATCTTGCAGCTCGTACATCAGCGTCAGCATAAACGTGGCGTGTGGCCGCATCGAGGTTGAGATGTCGCAGATCACTGCCAGCTTTGGCTTGAGCCGCTTACGCCGGTAACGCAGCTCGATTGGCACGCCGCCATAGCGCTGCGCGCGCCGAACAGTGGCCTTGGCATCCAGTGAACCTGCACGGTGCCGCCGGTTACGCAAGGAGGCGCGCGTGCGTAGCCGAGCGGCCATACGCCGCACCTCGTCACGCAGCATATCGATCTCGCGCGCTCCCAGCTGATCCAATGGTCGATTCGCAAGATCATTGATTGGATCACGCTTCATATATTCAGCCAGCTGCTTTGCCAGGCCCTGGCCAACGAACTGCTCGATCTGCTGCTCCAGCGTTTCGGCATTTCCTTGAGCGATCTCGCGAACTTGCTGACGACCTTCACGGCCCATACCCTGCTGTTGAAGGGCTTGCTCAAGCTGTTGCAATAACTCCTGGAGCTGCTGGAGGCCAAGCTGCCGCTCCATGTGGCTTTGAATCTGACGGCGTATATATGGCGATGCACTTTGCGCGCGCTGCATTCCGGCCTGTTGCGCCATCTGCTCCAATTCTTCGCGGGTCAGACCTTGACCGCTCATCAGCCGCTGGAGCAACTCACGGAGCTTGGTATTTAGCTGTTCCATCATCTGCTGTGTGGCTTGATCGAGCTGCTGTTGCTGCTGCTCATTCAACTCACTGCCGTCACCCTGAGCTTGCTGCATGGGCGGTGTGCCAATGTTGAAGAACATCGGAAATAGCTGCTCAAACGTCGGAAAGTCGGTGCGTTCCTTGATTAATGTGGTTCGCAGCGCGGCCTTGAAGCCGTTACGGTCCTCAATGCCCATTGTTTCGAGCGCACGCATCCCGTCAGCGCTTTCAGCTAACGAAACCCGCACACCCGCGCCGCGCAGCGCCTGGACAAATTCAACGATCCGTTCATCCATAATTCACCAGGGAGCAATGAGCACACGCAGCATAACTAGCCGGCTCATTGCTTGTACATTATTGCTTGGGCTTGCCCCATGTTACCGTACTTACAAGCTGCATCGACACGTAGCCGTCTTGCGCAAACGGTGATACCAATGCTGTCATTTCG
>JASKZZ010000458.1 GCA_030147335.1 Herpetosiphonaceae bacterium
GCGCGCGTCAGGCCGGTTCGATGAACGGCAGATCGGGCATAAAATTCGGTCAGTTACACTTCGCGTTGCCACATTCACAATCATAACACTGCTGAAGTCGCTATATATCGTAGAATAGCATCCTGTATTCGAGCGAGCAACCTAAGACTATGTACGTTCAAACACGCTCACAAGTTGCAGCCAAGCTGCTGGCAGTATTGGTTGATCAGACCTCGCTGGTGCTCATCCTACAACTAATTCTCGTCGTCAACCCGCGCACAAAACTTGCAACAGCAACAACACATGTTTCAACGACAGCAACAACACATTTTCAGAATAGATAGCACCAAGCTGCTGTATCATCAGCTCGGCAGTGGCCCGAATCTTGTTCTTGTACATGGGCTTGCCGGATCAAGCCGGTGGTGGCGCTATAATGTCGAAGCGCTTGCTAAACACTTTACAGTTTATGTTATCGATCTTGTCGGCTATGGCAGTAATCGTGCCTGGAGACCGGTACGTATCACCACTGCTGCGCAGCATATCGCCGATTTTATCGCTCAGCTTCCGTCGGGCTGCGCTCATATTGTTGCGCACTCGATGGGTGGCCAGATTTGCACACATCTTGCCGCCGAACATCCTGATTGTGTCAATCGTTTGGCCCTTGCAGCAGCGAGTGGTCTTGTACGCTCCGATTTGATGCGAATGATGTTGCGACTTCCAAGTACCGGGCGCTACGGACGGCTCAACTTTGCGCCCACGCTTGCCTACGACTCGCTTCGTTCGGGGCCGCTCAACCTACTGATGGGCGCGCTCGACATTTTATCAAATGATGTTTCCGAAGCGCTCGTCAAAATTACAACGCCGACGCTGCTGATCTGGGGCCAGCAAGACAAGCTCGTTCCCATCGATGTCGGACAATCGGTTCAGCGCTGCATCCCTGGCTCACGCCTCGAGATTATCCCGCGTGCCGGCCACGTCTTGATGTGGGATCAGCCCGACATCTTCAATCGTATGGTCATCGACTTTTTCCTTGAAGCGCGCTTGGAGCCGTCAAAACCAACCGCTTAGGACGCATCCCACCTCACCGCTACCCGCTACTTGCCGTTCGCCGCAGCTCATCCAACGCTACCTGGAGCGCTTCGTCAAGCCGTTCCACGTCGGGGCCACCACCTTGCGCTGCGTCGGGCTTGCCGCCGCCTCGGCCGCCAACAATCACACTAGCGCTTCGTAGCAGTGCGCCCATATCGAACGAAAGACTTGCCGCTCGCGTAAACACCAGCTGCGCTTTATCGAGCTTCAATCCCAGCAGCGCCACGCCGCCAAGCTCCGCAATCTGCCGCGCCAGTAGCCGCAGCTGATCAAGCGTCCGGTCATCGTAGCGTTGCACCACAACCGGCACATCGTTGATCCGTTCGGCTGCCACAACTAGCTCCTGCGCGTCGTAGCCAAGGAGCCGCGTTTCCGCCTGCTCCAATCGTTTGCGTCCACGCTCTTCCACCGACCTCAGCCGCTCAACCGCAGTCACAAGCTCCGGCTGTCCAACACCCATTCCAGCCGCCAACGCCGCTAACGTCTCAGCTTTGCGTCGATAGTCAAGGATCGCTCGGCCACCACATACAAACTCGACCCGCGCGCCGCCTTTGTAGCGTTCCCATCGCCGCAGCACAACACTGCCAACCTCTCCCGTTTGCTGTGGATGCGTGCCGCCGCACGGCGAATGGTCGAAGGCCCCGGCCGAAACGATGCGAATGCGCTCATATGCCTGGGGTGGCTTGCGTAGTGCCAGATTTGCCAGCTCCTCCGGCGTCACAAATCGCGCGGAAACAAGCGCATTGGCCCAGATCATTGCATTCGTCTGTTGTTCCAGCTGTGCAACCTGTTCGGCTGTCAGGCTGGCAATTTGGAGATCCACCGTACAAACGTCTTCGCCAAGATGCACTGCAATCGTTCGGGCGTCCAGCAGCTCCTCCGCTGCTGCGCTCAACAAATGCTGGCCGTGATGCTGCTGCATAAAGTCGAAGCGCCGAGTCCAATCGATCTCGCCCTGCACTTCGTTGTCAGCCAACGGTGCTGCCAGCACATGCCAAACTCGATCATGCTCATCCGCCTGCGTATCAACCACTTGCACGCCATTCAGGTGTCCACGGTCGCCTGGCTGGCCGCCGCCCTCAGGATAAAACGCAGACCGGTCAAGTACCACTGCTGGCTGTCCCGCATACATGCCCTGCTCATTCACACGCGCCGCAAACTGACGCAGATACGGATCATCGAAATACAATCGTTCTGTCATTTTCCACCACCTTTCTGTCCACGCTCATGTGCGCCCACACAAAAAACCGAGAGCCAGCATTTTAGCGCCGATTCTCGGTTCAGTTTGAGGTGTCAGCCATTGGCTTTCAGCTATCAACCACCTTCTCTTGTTCTTGGTCTACCCCTCAATCAATGCCAATTCAGCCGAAAACCCAGGTCCAAACACACACATCAGCGCTTTATCGCCTGGTGCAATCATTTGCTGCTGCAAAAAGCGCTCAAGCACAAAAAATACTGTTGCCGACGACATATTGCCGTAATCACGCAGGACGGCACGGCTATGCGTAAGCGCGTCTTCTTCGAGGTTAAGTGCCGACTCGTAAGCTCGCAGCACTTTCGCGCCGCCTGGATGATAAATGTGATGCTTGATGTCCGCCGGTGTCAGCTGATACAGCGCCAAAAATTCGGATGCTAGCTCCTCGTAGTTGCGCGTCACAACCGAAGGAATGCGCGTGCCGAAGATCACCCGAAAGCCGTCATCAACAATATCCCAGCCCATCAGGTCGAGCGAGTCGGGAAACAGGGTCGAACGCGTATCAACAATGCGCGGCCCGTCGGCTTTGCGCTCAACCTG
>JASKZZ010000498.1 GCA_030147335.1 Herpetosiphonaceae bacterium
ACGATTTCATCGCCAGCCTGCATTTCACGGCCAAGCGAGCGCGAAATGGCAAAGGTAAGCGAGGTCATATTTTGACCAAAAATAATCTCATCGGGACTTGGCGCGTTGAGCAAATCTGCCATCGCCATATGCGACTCAATCAGCACGGCGTCGGTGCGACGTGATGTTAGGAATGGGCCGTGGACGTTCGCGTTCGCGGTGAGCAGGTAGCGCTGCATCGCCTCAGCAACGTTTGCGGCTACTTGCGTCCCGCCTGGGTTATCGAAAAAGACGAGCGGCGCGTCGTTGTGTTGTAGCGAAAGGGCAGGAAATTGGGATCGATAGCGCGACAAGTCGACAGCTGTATGCGATGTCATTGTGTACTCCCCAAAACGATAGAGACGGTTATAGACCGTCTCTACTTGTGTCCTGCTAGTGTACCAGCGATAAATGCAATTGCCACCGCGCCTGTGATCAGCACGTATCCACCTACCCGGTCAAGTCGCGGCAGCAGAAATACCAGTAGTGGCAGGATCACTAGCAGCATGAGCATCAAGCCCGGTGATAAAAAAAGGCGCAGCAAAATCAGGAGCCGGACAATAATGTAGCCGACGTTCCACAGCAGCATAAACGGCAAGTTGAACAGCAATCGAAACATAAAATAGCCGTAAAACTACTGCTTATCGGCGTACCCTAAATAGCAACATTTGGTCGGTACTCGCCCCATTCTTGCCGGAGCACGCCACAGATCTCGCCAAGGGTGGCATGCAGGCGGAGCGCTTCGCGCATTGGTGGTAATAAATTAGCGGTTCCCTGCGCTGCTCGGCGGACATCTCCAAGCGCTGCCTCGACAGCTTGTGTATCGCGTTTTTGTCGAATCTGCCTCAGGGCATTGGACTGCTCGCTAGCAACGGCTTCATTAGGATAAAAGATTGGCACCTGCTGCGCTTCCGCCCCGCCAAACTTGTTAACGCCAACCACAATCTGCGAGCCATCTTCAACCACTTGCTGCACGTTCCAGGCCGCTTCGGCAATTTGGCCCTGGATTACGCCTTCTTCGATTGCCTGCACCGCGCCACCTAGCTCGTCAATCTGCTCGATCAGCTTGTATGCCTCAGCCTCAATCTGGTCGGTTAGTGCTTCCACAAAGTAAGAGCCGCCAAGTGGATCGGCTACCGCAGGCACACCGCTTTCAAATGCAATTATTTGCTGCGTTCGTAGCGCAAGTGTGGCAGCCTCTGCCGTGGGTAGCGATAATGCCTCATCATAGCCGTTTGTGTGCAGTGATTGTGTACCACCTAGGACGGCGGCGAGTGCTTCCATGGTTGTGCGGACGACGTTGTTGAGCGGCTGTTGGGATGTAAGTGTTGAGCCTGCCGTTTGCGTATGGAAACGCAGCTGGAGCGAGCGCGGGTCTTGAGCGTTGAAACGTTCGCGCATCATCGTGGCCCACATTCGTCTGGCAGCCCTAAACTTCGCGATTTCTTCAAAGAAGTTAGAGTGTGCGTTGAAAAAGAACGACAGCCGCGGCCCAAACTCGTCTACCTTTAATCCGGCTTGGAGCGCGGCCTGCACATACGCGATTCCATCTGCTAAGGTAAATGCCAGTTCCTGAGCCGCAGTCGAGCCAGCCTCACGAATATGATAGCCGGAAATGCTGATAGTATTCCACTTTGGAATGCGCTCCTGGCAGTACGCAAAAGTATCGGTAATCAGACGCATCGAAGGCCGGGGTGGGAAAATATAGGTGCCACGCGCGGCGTATTCTTTCAAAATATCGTTCTGGATTGTTCCTGTCAGCTCCGTTGATGCAACGCCCTGCCGCTCTCCCACAAGCTCATACATTAGTAGCAGCAGCGCAGCGGGCGCGTTAATCGTCATTGAGGTCGAAACTTTATCCAACGGAATACCGTCCAGCAGTACCGCCATATCCTCAACGGTGTCGATTGCTACACCAACCTTGCCAACCTCGCCCTCAGCTCGTGGGTCGTCAGAGTCTAGCCCCAGCTGCGTCGGCAGATCAAAGGCTGTCGATAAACCCATAACGCCTTGTTGTAGCAGAAATTGAAAGCGTTCATTGGTTTCGCGTGCCGACGAAAATCCAGCATATTGGCGCATGGTCCATAAGCGGCCACGATACATTGTAGGGTAAATGCCGCGCGTGTATGGGTATTGACCGGGATCTACCGGCGCTTCTTGCACATCGTCAGCGCGATATACCGGCTTGGTTCCCATCATCGTCGATGGTTCATTTGTGGCCATAAGGCGCTACTCCTGATTCGGCGTGTGGTTGCCGTGCTCAACAAGCTCGGTCAGCACGCCATGAGTGGCTTTTGGATGTAAAAACGCAACACAGGTGTCATGGATACCTGGCCGTCCCTGCGCGTCGAGCAAGCGTATTCCTTTGCCTGCGAGTGTTTGCAGGGTGTTGTCAAGCTCATCAACTTCGTAGGCGATGTGGTGCATGCCCTCGCCGCGCTCTCGGAGAAATCGAGCGAACGCGGCTTGCTCCGATGTTGGCGTGATGAACTCAAGCAGCGTATCACCAACGCGGCAGACGGCAACCTCCATATGTCGCTCCGGCAACGTGATGCGTTCCCACTCCGTTACACCGAAGTTGTCCCGATAAAAGTTGATCGTCGCCTCAAGATCACGAACCGCAATTCCAATATGATCAACACGCTTTAGCATATTCACGACAAACTTTAGTGTACTACTATATAACGTAGTATCACCATGTGGTACAAAATCAAGATAGCAATTATTACCATGCGGTTTTTGATTTCGCACAGCCTTTTACGGGTATTTTAGCATGACCATATGAGGAAACGTGGAGAAGAACGGAACCAGGTATTGTTGTGAATAAGCATATCGTCAATCAGCCGGTTATGGGATTGTCAAAGCAGTACTTTCAACTGATATACATGCTTGTTCCGATACCCTGGATAAGAGTAACTTGTAGGATTTTGTTGTTGTACATCCACATTTGTATAATCGTGGTTCAACAGTATTGTGGTAGATCAACTTCGGCCCCAGGTGCTAAGTTGAAATATATTTGCACAAAGGGTCGCATATGCGGTCCCGTTTGTGTTAGCTGCTCAGAGGGACCGCGTGGTGCGATCCCTGTGTTTTGTTTATCCGGTTTTGTGCTGCGCCTTGTGTTCTACTGCGGCCGCTACAAACGCCTCGAAGACACACCGCCAACGTGGCTCAACTGCTTGCCACAGTTGCTCGGGGTGACATTGAACACCCAGCACAAACGCATTCCCTTCACCCTCAACTGCCTCAATGATTCCATCAGGCGCGCGGCCAGTTATTCGCAAACCGGATGCTACTTGATGTAACGATTGATGATGGAGCGAATTTGCTTGAATATGATCGGTGCCTAGCAGTTCAGCAAGCCGCGATGTCGGATCAAGCGCTACATCGTGGTCCAAATTCGTCCAGCACTGCTGCGCTGAGCCGGCGTCATGCTCAATGCTTGTTGTGAGCTGACTGTTGATATCTTGATACAACGTGCCGCCAAGCGCGACGTTAAGCACCTGCATACCACGACAAATTGCCAGTAATGGTTTACGGTCGGCTATGGCCCAGCGAGCAATTGGGATCTCGGTCGCATCACGCAGCGGCTCGATCTCGCCAAGCTTTGGATGCTGATCCTGACCATAATGCACCGGATCGATGTCTGCGCCACCCGGTAACAAAATGCCGTCAACAAGCTCATAAATTTGACGTAGCATCGGCTCGTTAACCTGCGGTGGGATCAGCAGAGGCGTACCACCCGCCTGAATAACCCCGTTGATGTAGCCTTCACGCACACCAACCAGTGCTGGACACCAATC
>JASKZZ010000506.1 GCA_030147335.1 Herpetosiphonaceae bacterium
CTGCTGATTGAGCCGCCAACTACCTAATCGCCGGTTCAGCCTGGCGACAGCAAGCGAGGTTACGATGAGTTTCTTTGACCCTTATAGCCCAGACTTCCCATTTACAATCGGCATTGAAGAAGAATACCAGATCATCGACCCGGAGACGCGAGAACTGCGCTCATATATCACACAAATGATGGAGCAGGGCCGCGTAATCCTCCAAGAGCAGATCAAAGCCGAGATGATGCAGTCGGTGGTTGAGGTTGGGACGCATGTGTGCCGAACGGCGGAAGAAGCACGCTCCGAGATTGTGCGGCTGCGCGGCGTCATTGCATCACTGGCGGCCAAACAAGGGCTGACGATAGCAGCAGCAGGAACGCATCCGTTCTCGTCGTGGGAAACACAAGAAATTTATCCACACGAGCGCTACTACGGCGTGGTGAATGAAATGCAAGATGCCGCACGCCAACTGTTGATTTTTGGAATGCATGTGCATGTAGGCATGCCGAATCTGGAGCTAGGCATTCAAATCCAGAATGTCGCGCGTTACTTTCTGCCGCACTTACTTTGTTTGTCGACCAGCTCACCATTCTGGATGGGCCGTCAAACCGGCTTCAAGTCGTACCGCTCGATCATCTTCTCGAATTTTCCGCGCACCGGTATTCCCAGCCAGTATGTATCGTTCCATGAATTTCAAAGCTATGTCGATCTCCTGATCAAAACCGGATCGATCGACAACGGCAAGAAAATCTGGTGGGATATTCGGCCTCATCCACTGTTTGGCACAATTGAGGTACGCATTTGCGACCTATGCACCAAAGTTGACGAGACGATTGCGATAGCCGCATTGGTGCAGGCGATTTTCGTCAAGATTTACAAACTTTTCACTCGTAACATGACGTTTCGCACGTATCGGCGCGCCGAAATCACTGAAAACAAATGGCGAGCGATACGTTATGGACTGAATGGCGAAATGATCGACTTCGGCAAGCAACAATCTATGCTTGCCCGTGACCTGATGGTGGAGTTGATCGAGTTTGTGGATGATGTGGTTGATGATCTTGGTTCGCGCAAAGCCGTGGAGTATGTTCACCAAATCCTGGAAGAAGGCACAAGCGCAGATCGTCAGATTGCGACGTTTGAGCGTACTGGCGACCTTAAAGCCGTGGTCGATCAACTTGTGCGCGAAACAACCGAAGGTATCACGATCAATGCCGATATTTGATGATTCGCGGCGACAATGATTGGGTGAACGTAAGCGACAGGGCCGTAAAATCGGCCCTGTCGTTATTTGTGACGTACTAGGATTGAGGCTTCAGATAGCGCGTGAACCAATCGACAATATGCTCCAAGCGATTGACGCGGCGCTGCGGCTGGCCCGAACGCGGCATTTCGTGGCCCTCGTCGGGGAAGCGCACAAACTTGGTAGGAACGCCCAGCATGACCAACGCTGTATAAAGCTGCTCACCCTGCTCAATCGGACAGCGATGATCTTGTTCTTGATGCAGAATCAGCGTCGGCGTTTTGACGTTTTGCACATAGCGCATCGGTGACTTCGCCATCAGCAGTTCTTCGTCCTGCCACGGCAAGGGGCCGAATTCGTCCAGACTAAATTCAGGACCGATATCGCTGGTACCCGCAAATGAAACAAGATTCGTAATCGAGCGCTGCGCGCAGGCGGCGGCAAAACGATCGGTATGGGTAATCGCCCAATTGGTCATAAAGCCACCGTACGAACCGCCCATAATACCCATCCGCTGCGGATCAACCCAATCGAGCTGCGCGGCATAGTCGGCCGCCGCCATGATATCCTCAAAATCCTGCTCGCCGAAATGCTTGCGTACCGCTGCCGCGAAATCTTCGCCATACGACGACGACCCGCGCGGGTTCGTGTAAAACAGGCCGAATCCGGCTGCGGCCAGCACCTGGAACTCGTGAAAAAAGCCGTTGCCGTAGGCGGTGTGCGGCCCGCCATGCACATACACAATCAACGGATGTTTGCCGCCATTTTCCGTGCCGACTGGCTTGATCAGCCAGCCTTCCAGCTCAACGTCGTCCGTGGATTTGAATCGCACATGCGATGGCTGCCGCACCTGATACGCGCTGAAAAAGGCGTCGGCTGCGTGCGAACGGCGCTGAAGACCATGACCACCATGCGAAACGTATAACTCGGCTGAACGAGCATTTGTTTCGCCGGTAAACGCGATCACGTTGCCGCGCACCGAATAGCCTATAACCGACAAGCCCGATGTATTAACCTGCTCAAGCTCGCCACCGGATACAGGCACGCGGTACAAACCGGCGCGACCTTCGACCAACGCTTCCCATACGATCCCGCCGCGATCATCAAACAACGGCTTGCGCGGATTGGAGCCGATATGGGAATCGCCGCTGGCAATCTGACCACCTTCGCCACTGAATTGATCGGTAAGGCAACGCGGCGGGCTGCCTTCAAGATCAACCACGTAGACCTTGGCAGTCGTTGCAATTCCTTGCCGGTTGTCGTTGCCCAAAAACGCGATTAGGTTGCCGTCCGCACTCCATGTCGGACCGTGAGCCGGACCAATTGAACCCGTTAGTTGGCGCACTTCACCGCCGTCAATCCCGACCACAAAGATATCGTAAATCCACTTACGCTCCGGCGTTTCCTCGCTTTGTGAAACAAATGCGACTAGCCGCCCACCAGGACTCCAGACCGGGCTATCAACGTCGCGCCCGTGCGCTGTAATCTGTTTACGCTCTGAGCCGTCACGATTAATCCGATACAACTGCGACCTGCGATCATCGAGCAAGCCCGCGCCGTCGTACTTGAACGGCAAACGATTTTCGTACACCTTTTCGTCATGGATTTCGTCGTGCTTTTTGGCTTCCTCATCCATATGACCATTGGACGTAAAGCAAAACATCGTGCCCGACGGATGCCAATCATACTCAGCCACACCTTCGGACAACTCTTTAGTTGTGGTGACTTGCTGCGCTTCGCCGCCATCCAAGCTAAGCACGAAAAGCTGCGGCTTGTCGTCGTCGCGAGTAGAAACAAAGGCCATCTCTCGACCATCAGGCGACCAACGTGGGGCAGAATCATTGCCGCTGTTGCTATAGGTCAAACGACGCGGCGAGGCGTCTGCTTCGGTGCTCAGATATATTGCGGAGCGATAGGCTTGACGCTGCTTCCCGTTCTTCTCAATTTGTTCGATCCAATGCTCAACATAGGCGACGTACTGCCCATCGGGCGCGATCTGCGGATCCGAAACCCAGCGCATCTCCAACAGCGACTCCGGCGTGCATTGTTGATCGGCCACATGTGTCTCCTTCTAAACAGAACCAAGAGCCGAAAAGCAGGAACCACCTATGTGGCAGCTTGACGATTCTTAATCCCTGATTTTTTGTTCTTCCTCTACCAAGTCATCGCGCACCAACACCATTCCAAGCCCAAGCACACCCCACAGCAGCGCAGCCATGTGCGAGAACTCTATATTGAAATAGTAGTGATCTAACACTCCAACCGCAAGAGCCGCGATAACACCAGCTTGCACGCCCAGCAGTTGTCCTGCACGTTCTTCGTCAATGCGGCGGAGGGCAGGCAGACTAATGTTGAAAAACGCGGCCATAATGCCGAGAAATAAGAAGAGCCCAACCAATCCAATCCGCTGACCCATGGCAAGGTAGATCGATGAAACGCCGGTAACAAGACCAAGCTCGGGTGCTCCGCCAAAGCCGACACCAAAGATGGGATAACGCCGGATAATTTCGATGGCGTTGCGGTATTCGGCAAGTCGCATCTGATTAGCCTGGTCACGGAACTGAACGCCCTCAACAACGCGCGACACAAACGCATCGCCAAAGCCAAGACCGACAGCAACAATTCCAACCGCAGCCGCGCCGCCAATCAGCCACCACAGCCGCCGTTCACGCACAATTGCTAGAAACAATGTGGCGATAACCAAGCCGCCAAGTGCGGCGCGTGATTGGGTCAAAAATGTACAAAGCGCCATGCTACCGGCGGACGCGACCATGACCCAACGTGGTAGTACCGGACGCCGCGACCAAAGCTGAGCTGCGGTCAAGGCGCAAACAAGCGCAAGCGCGCCGCCAAAGCTGTTGGGATCGACGGAAGTGCCGATTGCACGCTCAACACCACCCGGATCATCCTCCACGTAACGCAGTACCCGGCCAGAACTGGGATAGCCGATACGACCAAGCGCGGTAAGCAGCCGTAGTGCCGTGAGATCGTTAAGCGCGTACAAACCAAGGCCAACCAGTGAGGCAAGTGTACTGCCAAGGATCAGCCAGCGCATGGCTTGACGCAGCTGCGAACGTGAACGCAAGATATTCAGCACGCCAAAGAACAGCAGCACGCCGAGCAAAAACTTGAAGTAGTTATGGAGCGTGAGATTGTCCGGCAGACCGCCAGCGCCAAGCACCAGCGCAAACAATGTTAGCCCAATCCAGCCAAAGACGGCGCCACCAAGCGATGACAAGCGCAAATCAAACTCAGGGACGGCAAGCACACGCAGTGTTGTAATACCAAGCAGCGCGATGAGGGCTAGCTCCAAGAATGTAGGGGTGATTGCAATTTTGAATGGCAACGCGCCGAACGGCAGCAGCAGAATTGCCGCGAATACGCTAGCAAGGGCAAGATCGGTTGAGCGCAGCACCGCAAGACCGACCAGGGCTGCGATGAGTGCCACAAAACCAAGCCAGAAAGGACCAAAGCTCACGCTCGCGCCGGCAACTACGCCAATTAACAGACAGAGCAGGACGAGCGCCAAAGTTCGTAGCAGAGGATGTTCGCGGAGGATGACAGAGAGAGATTGTGATGAAGATAGTTGCATAACATTAAGAACCAAGAATCAAGAACCCAGAACCGAAGGTAGCTCCTGGTTCTAGATCCTCCGTTCTTGGTTCTATGCTTTTAAACCCAACCTTTATACCGAAAAAATCCCATCATGCCAAATGCAGCCATCAACATCCAGCCGACAACAATCAGAAAAGCAAATGGATGCTCACCAAAGGGCAGCACGACGTTCATGCCGTAAATACTGGCAACCAGCGTCATTGGCAGAAGCACAACTGAGATCACCGTCAGGATTTTCATAACCTCATTGATACGATGTGAGGTCAAACTATCAAGCGTATCGTTAAGACCTTCGATGATCTCTTTATCATCTTCGAGCATATCCCACTGCTTACCAAGATGATCCAAAATATCGCCAAAATAAATATCTTCATCAAGCGTCAGAAACGCGCGCTCACGGCTTTCCAGCTGGCGCAGCACCGGTAGATTGGGCTTAATGATGCGCCGAAGCGTGATGATGTCACGCCGCACAAACGTCAAATCCTGCACCAGCGAACGCACATTACGATCAAAGATACCGTTTTCAATACGTTCGATATGCTCGTCTATTTTGTTCAAGATTGGAAAACCGTGGTCGACCAGGCGGTCGATAATCCGGTACAACAGGTACCCGGAACCACGACTCATCAATCGCGCTGTAACCTGTTCATCGGATTGCGCCAAGGAAAAAGTTTGCAACAGTGGCTTGAGTGAACCATCATGGACAGTAATGACATAGCCACGACCAACAAAGATATCGACTTCGGCAGGATTGGTATGACGGGTCTGTTTGTTGAACAGGGGAAAATGCAGCACTAAGAAGAGATAGCCATCATCGGCATAGTCGTCGAGCTTGGGACGCTGCAGCTTGCTCAAGCAGTCTTCCAGCGCCAACGCATGAAAGTGA
>JASKZZ010000517.1 GCA_030147335.1 Herpetosiphonaceae bacterium
ATCGATGCCGGTGTAGTGTGCGTTGGCGTTGGCAATGTATGGCGATAGTACACCTTGCCCCGCACCAATATCGATGATCCTTTCGCCTGGCCGTGGATCAAGCACATCGAGGAGTGCTGGAATAGCCAACGTTCGATGATATTTGCTGCCAGCTTGTCCAACCCAACCGTCGTACCATGCGGCGACGGGGTCCCAACTTGTTGCAATCGGTGATTTGCGTTTAATGCGTTTATGGATGGTCATTGCTAGCGTCCTTAAGCGCGACGAAGCACGCAGCCCGAAAGCTATGCTCGTCACGGCAAGGCCATGCCCGGCGGCCGACCAACACGTAACACTACCGACTCCACCACCCGGATAATGCGTTGGAGAAGGGTGTAGCGTTTGTCGCAGCGGCACGGCGCATTTAGTTTTTGCCTCGTAAAATGCAGCGTTCTAATAAGCGGTGGTTGTTTGCGACGCGCTATACCCATGGCTTGAACATATGGGTGCTCCTGTGTAATTAACATAGTGAACTCCGTTAAGGCTAGGCTTGCACTGGACGCGAGAATCTTGCCAGGAAACCTAGTGATTTGGACTGTGACCGGCGTAATCGTGTGAATCGTGTGAGACCGCAACACATAGATACCTCCTTGTAGCTAAACCATTGCGCTATTGTAGCCGTTAAGTGATGTTATGAAAACTGCGAAGATGAGCAAAGCGAAGCGCCTGCTCTTTCAACAAGGAGCAGGCACTTTACAGTGTTTGGGCTATACGTTGGAAACTTTTGACAGCTAGCGCACTTTGCTTGCTAGATAGTCGATCATGTCGATCTTGGTGATAATGCCCGTCGGTCGCTCTTGCTCGTCGATCACAACCGCAACCGAGCCACGTCCTGCAATCTCGCTCAACGTATCAAGCGTCGTATCAGGGCTGACGGTGGGGACAGTACGGCCAATGATGTCACAGATCGGATGATCGATCGCGCCCTCACCGCTGATCATGTAGTTCAGTAAATCAACTTCGCCGATCAATCCTGTCAGCTTGCCCTCGTCATCGACCACCGGCATCTGCGAAATGCTGTCGCCCTTCATGCGGCTGATGACGGCACCGACGGTATCATTACAGTTCGCCGTAACCAACGACCGAGTACGCGTTGCCAGCAGTTCGCTGACGGAGCCACTTTCCAAAAATCCGTTTTCACGCATCCAGTCATCCGAGAAGATTTTGGACAGATAGCGCGAACCTGAATCCGGCAGCAGCACAACCACGGTCTTGTCCGGCCCCCAATTGTTGGCGCGAATCCAGCGCAGCGCACCCGCTACCGCCATGCCACATGATCCGCCGACAAACAAACCTTCTTCGCGTACGAGCCGCCGCGTCATCAAAAACGACTCTTTGTCGCCAACCTGCACCACATCATCGATCAAGCTAAAGTCGATAGTTGTCGGCAAGAAGTCTTCGCCCACGCCCTCGATTTTGTAGCTGTGCGCCGGGCCAAGCTCACGCGTGCGGAAATACTCGGTGTAGAGTGAGCCGACAGGATCGATACCAACCGTGACAACGCCGGGATTTTGTTCCTTCAGATAACGGGACGTGCCGCTTATCGTGCCGCCAGTCCCCATGCCGGTAACAAATGCGTCAACGTTGCCGCCGGTCTGTTGCCAAATTTCCGGACCAGTCGACTGGTAATGCGCTTCAGGATTGGCCTGGTTCCAATACTGCCCGGCCAGAATTGCATTCGGTGTTTCTTCGGCAATACGCCGCGACACAGAATAATACGAGCGTGGATCATCCGGTTCAACGGCTGTAGGCGTAATCACCACACGTGCGCCAAACGCTCGCAGCCCACGAATCTTTTCGTCGCTCATCTTGTCGGGCATTACAAAAACGGTTTTGTAGCCCTTAATCGCGGCTGCAATTGCAAGACCCACACCAGTATTGCCGCTTGTCGCTTCAACAATCGTCCCGCCGGGCTTGATTAATCCTCGGCGCTCGGCGTCCTCCAGCATAGCGATGCCAATGCGATCCTTGACCGATCCGCCCGGATTCATAAACTCGCATTTAACGAGAACCGTTGCCTTAATATCGCCGACAACTTTATTGAGCCGTACCAGCGGCGTGTTGCCGATTGCTTGCAAAATATTATGCTTGACGTCGAGTTCGACGGATGTACCCTGATCGAACACTGCCATACCTAAAACCTCCTATAACCTCGTCATTGAGATTAACTCGCTGTATGGTAGCACATTCATCCAACAGTCGCTATGGGCGGGATCGCCTATTGTTGACAATGTTGCTCCAGATATTTCTATTTATACTCAAAGTATATCAGCTACCGACTCGTAGATGCGCGTTGGGCGATATGGAAATCGTTCAACGTCCTCGCGGCGAGTAACACCAGTCAGCACTAGAATCGTTTCCAGTCCGCTCTCGGTGCCGGCGGCAATATCGGTATCCATACGGTCGCCAACCATGACTGACTCTTCCGAGTGCGCGTCGATCGTGTTGAGCGCAGTTCGCATCATCAGCGGGTTGGGCTTGCCGATAAAGTATGGCTTAACACCGGTTGCGCTGCTGATCATTGCCGCGACTGCTCCGGTAGCTGGAACGATACCTGTGTCAGTTGGTCCATTCACGTCCCGATTGGTGGCAATAAATCGCGCTCCGGCAGCAATCAGCCGCACCGCCTGGGTTATACGCTCAAACGAGTACGTTGTTGTTTCACCCAGCACAACGTATTCCGGATCGTGCTCGGTTAGCAGATAGCCAAGCTCATGCAGTGCGGTGGTAAGCCCTGCCTCGCCAATGACATACGCAGTGCCACCTGGACGCTGCGCATGAAGAAACTGCGCCGTTGCTAGCGCCGATGTGTAAATATGACCATCCGGCACATCCAGGCCAATCCGATGTAAGCGCAGCTGTAAATCAGGCGGTGTATAGATTGAATTATTGGTCAGGATCAAAAATTTAGACCGCTGCTCAATAAGTCGTGTCAAGAACTCGCGGGCGCCGGGAACTGGCTGATTACCGCGCACCAGCACTCCGTCCATGTCGATCAAATAATTTTTCGCGCGTGTCTTGCCCTGCGTATCATCCATAAAAATCAGTAAATCCTTCGTGATCAAGGCGTTCCAACATCCGTCGAACTTTGGCCGCTGCTTCGGGGAACGGTGCATTCTGATGTAGCTCGTGCTGCGTACTGTATGGTATTCCTGCAAACAGCTCGTGCAGTTGGCCAAGCGCTCGCCGCAAACGTGGGCTATCTTCGCCCCGCAGCTTGGGTAGTATTTTCTGCTTGATCTGTAAATCCAGAGCCGCCCGCACTGGCAATGTTCCCCGCGCCCGCTCGATGTAACGCAGCATTTCAGCGATGGTGCGATACCCAAACGGTTGACCAGCCGCCTGCATGATCACCTCGATCTGTTCGATCGTTTGCCACGCTCCGGCATCGACCGGCTCGCGATAGCTGCGCCGAAACGCTTGTAGATCGACATCGGTCAGCTCAATCACATTCGCCCGGTCGAGCAGTTTATCCGACAGCCCGAATGTTGTTTCGTCTACATTAAGCGTACCTGTTAGATGAACATTGAGCGGTAGGGTAAACGGATTACGCAGTGTTTCACCTTCGACCGTCATGACCGTGTTGGTCGGCACGCCAAGATCAATGGTGTGTTCTGCGGTTTCCAGTGCAGATAAAATCGGTGCTAAATAATACTCGGGCCGCGCTAAATTCATCTCGTCCAAGCAGACATAATATGGCTGCTGCGGATCAGTGGCCGCGCGATGCAAAAAGCGCAGAAAGGCCGTTGGGTGGAATGTGTTAGTTAATGCGTTGAAGTAACCCAGCAAATCCTTGGCATTGTGCCAATCTGGTTGAACGGCAACAAGCAGATAGTGCGGATTTTCAGCTGTAGATGAGCGAATATCATGGACGGCGTCAGCATATAAGCGTGTTAATCGCGTTTTACCGGTGCCGGAAATTCCAGGCATAAGCACCAACGGCTTGGTCTGGAGCGCAACGTGGTAGGATCGCACAACAGCCTCGGGATACGTGAAGCCGCGTTGGGTGATACGCTCGATAATGGTCTCGGCTACCGGTAAGTTCGCAGCGACGGAATACTGCGTTCTGCGCTCGCGTACCCCATGCTCAGCCGCATAATCCAGCGCCTCGGCCTCCTCCATGATCGCTTCGTTGAACGGCAGCAAACGCAGCACATCATCAATCAACCGATGTGCAAACTCAGGTTCGATGATGTGGGGATCGTCCCAGCTGTAGCGGTAGCCGGCCCAAAGATATTTTGCGGGTCGTGAGCGTAGATACTGCACGATCCACGGCTCGTCGTCGCCATCACTACGGCTAAAACGTACTTCCGGCAACTCGGTGAGCAGGGGCTGCCACACGGAGCGACCTGTTTCCCATACGCGTTGTAGCTCGGCCTTGCGTGCGCCAGTCGAGGTAAAGCCGACCAGAATAGCACGTTCGTCACTGCTGATGCCGACATAAATGCCGGAGCCACGGGGTGGACGATCAAGCGCAAAATGGTATTCCTCAATCGGCTCGCGCTGGCCTCGTCCTCGATTACGGTAGCGCGCTGTTTTCCAGCTGATTTCATATAAGGGCCATTCACGCGGCAGCCGCTCCCGTCCGGCGCGATCAAGCTGTTCGGCTAGGGCTGCCAGCACGGGATGCAGACGTTCTTGTACAGCATTCCAGCGGTCAGTGACACCGGGTGCTAGCAAAGCGCCTAACGCAGACTGATCAAATCCTTGAAGCTCG
>JASKZZ010000037.1 GCA_030147335.1 Herpetosiphonaceae bacterium
AGACCGGCGTTCCGTTCCTGCCCAAGCCATTCACACTTGAGGAATTGTGGGATGCTGTTGCCGCAAGTATTTTGCGGGATCGTGAACCGCTCAAAGTAGCCTGAGCGTCATCGCATAAACAGTTCGTTGCGGAAGCCTTAAACGACATGGGATTAGCCCGTGTCGTTTTTATATAGCATGGATGGTGGTCATTTTTGAGGCTGCTGGTATTCGCTTGATTGTAGTCCGGTAATTGCCTCATCTACAGTAAGCCATGGCCGATGTCGAAAAAGCTTGCCAATCTGCGAAGAAAAAATCAGCGAGTTGTTAAGCAATTCTCGTGGTGAGCCTGCTACCACAACTTCACCATTGCCCATCAACACAATTTGATCTGTGCATGCCGCAACCAGTTCTACGTCGTGCGTTACCAGCACAATCGCTCGTCCTTCACGTTTTAAGTCGTCAAGTAACGAAATCAACGTCGCTTTATGCTGGTAGTCGAGGCCTCGCGTGGGTTCGTCCAGCAGCAATATTGACGGGTCGGTAACGAGGATTGTGGCAAGCGCAACCCGTTGCTGCTCCCCACCACTAAGATCATGCGGATGGGACTGGGCTAGGTGTTCGATTCGCAGGAGTGCAAGTGTTTGCTGGATACGATTCTCAATACTAATTCTGTCGTGAGGAATATTGCTATGCTGCAAGGTCCAGCGTAGCTCTTGCTCAACCGTTTCATGAAACAACAACGATCGTGGGTCTTGTGGCACGTATCCTATGCGTTGAGCGCGTTGCTCAACTGGGATTGAAGCAAGATCAGAGCCGTTTTGCAAAACACGACCATATTGGGGTATGGTCAGGCCAATAATTGTGCGCAGCAACGTCGTCTTGCCTGAACCATTACGACCCATGATCGCCACAACTTGACCGGCGGCAAACTCATGCGACACCCGATGCAGAATGTCGTGACCATCGCGACTGACCGTAAGATTTTCAACAGCTAGCGCAGGTACTGAAATTGAGGCTCGTGGCTTCCGTGTATGCTGGGCTAGCCAAGAGCGAATACCGGCCGGTTGTGTTGGATGTCTTGCTTCGGTTGCTACAGCCTGGTCAAGGCCATGTGCAACAATATGCTTGCGAGCTTCTTTAACGGTAAGCGGCAGTGGCGTCCAACCCAAAGTGTTCGCCAGTTGCACCAATGGTGGCGCAAGCGGACTTGTTCGCAAAACGTCATGCGGTGTTCCAATAGTCAATATTGGAGGATGCTGCTCCTCTTGCTCAAAAAGAATCAGTTGATCGGCGTATTGAACGACGCGCTCCAGACGATGTTCGCTCAGCACAATTGTTAAGCCGAGGTCGGTATTGAGCTTTTGCAGCGCCGTCAGCACTTCCTCGGCTGCGTGCGGGTCGAGCTGCGAAGTTGGCTCGTCCAGTATCAATACCTGCGGCTGCATTGCCAACACTGCCGCGATAGCAACACGCTGTCGTTCGCCGCCGGAAAGTGTAGCAACACGCCGCCGCCGGAGATGACTAATTTCTAGCTGATCCAAAACCTCTTCGACTCGCCGTCGCATCACATCGGGCGGAATACCCAAATTTTCCAGCCCGAAAACCAACTCGTCTTCTACGATCTCAACAACCATTTGCGCTTCGGGATCTTGAAACACAAAGCCGACAATACCCGCTAACTGTCGCGGATCGTTATCTCGTGTGTCACGACCTGCTACAAGCACCTGGCCACCAAAACGGCCACCGTAGAAGTGAGGGACAAGGCCGTTGATACAGCGCAGAAACGTCGATTTGCCTGAGCCGGAACGCCCAACGACAAGTACAAAATCGCCCTCTGCAATTGTGAGCGAAACGTCATGCAGCGCAGGTTGAGAAGCGTTGGGATAGGTGTAAGAAGCGTGCTCAAACTGGATAATGGCGCTCATGAAAATTGGATCGGAGCTATACCGAGAGTCTGACAAACGCGTGCAGTATCGGCGTTATGCTGCGGTGATGCAACGGCGTACTCAAGGCACCACAGAAGCTGATAAATTGCTTTGCGCTGTTGGAACGTATCGCTAACGATGTGCGATTGCGCGTATGCATTCCAAAAACTGTCGGTGGTCATGCCGCGCCAAAGCGCAAGTCGGGCAAGGTCAGACTCGGCGTGTCCCGACCAGGCTTTGTCAAAGTCGAGGATTGTTGCGAGCCGCCAATGCCCTTCGTGCTGCTCAAACAACATATTGTGCTGGTGCAAGTCGTCATGGCACAACGTAGCAGCCCCAACGTCGATAAACAAATCGGCCTGAGCTTCGAGCAATTCCAGAAATATGTCAACATGCCAGGGATGCCGGATAATCCTGGTTGCATGTGTTCTCAGTGCCTCAAGGACGCTTAGCGCGGGCACAACGCCTTCAGCGCCTAGCTCACCAAATGCAGGAAAGCGAATCGTATGAAGTTGAGCCACGGCATCACCGATCTGACGATACGCATCTATTAGTTGGGCTGCATCTAGCGTTGGACGTACAGTTGCCCATTCTTGACCGGCACTATAGGTGGTAATCAAGTATCGCCACGGCCAGCGCTGATACGACATATCGAACGCCAACACATCCGGCATAACGATGGATGTATTGCTGGCGACAAGGCGATGCAGGAATGCAGTGCGGTCAAACGGATGGAGCAGCGCAGCTTCGCGTCCTGCAAGCTTGACGACAAGATCAATCTGCGGCTGTTTGGTTTTGACCAGCACTACGAAGTAGTCGTGGCGATGGTTGGCGACGTGATATTTCACTACCTCCATCCGCGAACCGACAACAGATTGCAGCAGTTGCCCCAACAGCGCTTCATGCTCCAGTTTCAGCCGATGCTCGATTACGGCAGCCACAATTAGCGTCGGCCCTGATCCAACAAGTACCAGCACAACGGCAGCACTGTGTAAGTATTGCGGATTGTTCCGTTCCGCAACAGCTCCGGCACCTCATCCAGCGATACAAGCCGTGGCTCAAGCTCCTCGTGCTCATCCCAAGCGGTCGGGTCGGTTTGGACAACGCCCTCGGCAACAAACGAGAAGAAACGATTGGTCATAAAGGCAGGATTAGCGTCAGTTTCACCGAGTAATCGAAATGACTGTGCGGTGTAGCCTGCTTCTTCGCGCAGCTCACGAACGGCAGCATCCTCGGGTTTTTCATCGGCCTCGACCAAACCGGCGGGTGTTTCCAGTGATATGCTTCCAGTGCCGTGCCGATATTGAGCCACCATCAAAATTTTGCCATCAGGCGTGACGGGCACAACATTCACCCAATCCCGGCTTTCAAGAATATAAAAATCGCCGGTACGATCTGTATTCGGCACATAACTTTCGTTGCGATGCACCTTGAAAATACGCCCATCAAGAACCTCGGTGCTGCGCTTGGTCTGCCACTGTGGAATGTTGTAGCTGTTTTCGCCCATTGGCTCCCCCACCTATATATATTTGAATAAGTGCCGGTACACTTAATAGCAACACAAACGCCCCGGCAATTGGATCAAATGGCGGCAATGCCAGACGTGGAAGAGTGGTGTAGACTAAGCCGCCGACACCAAAACCACGCATCGTTGCCATACCGCCAATAAGCACGAGGCTTGCCAGCAGCACGAGCGTATCATGTTGTCGCCAGTATTCGCGACTGTATCGCGTGCGTGCCGGACCGTTGCTGAGAATGTTGAGCGAGCCGACTGCCAGCAGACCGCCAAGAACTACAGCGAACCAGCCGCGAGGATTGTTGGTGAGACTCAAATACAAACCGATCGCCAGCAGTGATAAGCCAACGAGCAATATTGCTTCCGACCAGCGCGAACGGTGCTGCGTTGTTCGACCGTAGCCTCGACTTTCCATCGCCTCGGCGAGTTGAATTGAGCGTTCCAGGCTGCCGGCAATCAACGGTACAAGCAATGGCAAGCCGTCACGCCATGAGCGAAAGTGATGGCCGCGAATACGCTGGGCATCACGGATGGCTTGAAGTTGCTGCACAATTTGCGGTACAAAAGTCAGCGCGATAGTTGTTGCAAGACCTGCGTGAAACAACATCCGTGGCACCCGCCGTAGCAAGCCATAATGATCGGCTACAGCGTTGAACGCGCCAAAAACAAGCAGAAGAGTCCACAGCCGAATGCCGCCGACAAAACCGCCCACAATCATTTCCAGCGTAACCTGGCCACCAATGTTCAATCCCCCCAGCCAGATCGGCAACTCAAATTGGGGCAGGTGAAACAAAGACGTGCCACCGTAAGAAAAGCCACCGACTGGAATACCAGCAAACACGGTCCGCAGTAGCACTAAGATAAAGCCAAGCCGTACAAACAGGCCAAATGCGTGTCCAACCGGGCTTTGGGTGTGACACGTCAACGCAACCAACACTGTTTGACCAATAACTAACGTGTTCAATAGGGGATTTGTTGAGATAGCGCTAATACCGGCGAGCAGCCAGAGCAACCAAACAATGCTGTGGAAATGCGAATGTGCTTGCTCACGGAAGCGAACGCGGGA
>JASKZZ010000057.1 GCA_030147335.1 Herpetosiphonaceae bacterium
CCATCATCGGCCTCATGAATATAAAATTGCCGACTCGCTATAGAGGCGAATCGGCTGAGGAAGATTTTAGCATAGAGTACAATGCTGGTGCAGGCGGCTATTTAGCCTTGTACTGAGAGGTGGCCCGCGCTGCGCTTACCCATTGGTCGCACAACCAACTGTGTTGAGCATCGTACAGCCCCTTTGGGTAGTGGTACATTTCGACTATACTCTACATAACGTAGAGTATTGTACCGCACCGCGACCTGCTTGTGTTCAACAAAAAAGGGAAGAACCGTAGTTCCTCCCTTGGCAAGAGTATCGTTCAGCGGATCGTCGTATTACGGTTTCTGTAGTCCAAAATTAACGACCCAAAAGGTAATGTTTTGTTTAGTTTGAGCAACGCCAATTCCAACATCACGATATTCGCAATCTAAAATTGCGCCGCGATGTTCCCCGCCTTCCGGCTCGCTCAACCACTGGTCAACAACAACACGTGGCGAGAGGCCAAAGCCAAGCGACAATATCTCCGCGCGCCGCTGAAACGGATATCCAACTCGTCCTAGCCGCTGCTCAAATGTTGTGCCGTCCGAGCTTACGTGATTGACGCGGCGGCTGCGTGCAATGTCCTCAGCGTGGCTTTGTGCCGCGGCTCGCATCCGTCCGTCCATTTTCAGCTCAGGACAATTATTTTCACTGCGGCGCTCGTTGAGCATAAACAACATATCTTCTGGAGCCAATTCCATAACAAGGTTGGTTTCGACGTCTTCTGTTGTCGTCGTAGCTGCGGCTGACGCTTTGCCTGCTGACTCTGGTGTAGCGGTTGATTCAAGCGTCGGTTGGGATGTTGCTCCCGCTGACGCTGAAGTAGTTGACTCGCTGCTTGCTGCCGCAACCGTTGTCTGCGAAACACTTGCAGCTGGCTGCTCCACCTGTGTTGGGGCCGTAGCGCTACAGGCTGCTAGACTAAATGACACCAGTATGAATAGCCATAAACGGCTCATAGCTCCTCCTCAAATATATGAATGTGATGGTGCAAGACATGCGCCAGCGAAACCGGCGTATCCTGCCTAGATGCTTGTCAAACAACCGATACGTCAACCATTCCAACTGCATTAGTTACGCTTTTTGCGTGGCCTTGGATTGAACGGTTGGTCATGATGGGAGATTGCCGTTTCGCGCCATTCACCCGGCTGTAACCCATCAAAATTCCATTCACCAATACTATAACGAATCAAGCGCAGCGTTGGGTAGCCAACTGCGGCTGTCATTCGCCTGACCTGCCGATTGCGACCCTCAGAAATCCTTAGCTCCAGCCAGGCAGTAGGAATAGATTTTCGCTCGCGAATGGGTGGCGTGCGCGGCCAAACATGAGGTTCACTAATACGCTCGACCTGCGCGGGACGGGTTATGCCGTCGTTCAAGAGTACGCCGCGTCGTAGTTGATTAAGCGCTTCATCGGACGGAATACCCTCGACTTGTACCCAATATGTTTTGGGAAGCTTATGGCTGGGATCGCTGATGTAGTGCTGTAGCCTGCCACTGTTGGTGAGGATCAACAGCCCCTCGGAGTCGTAATCGAGTCGTCCGGCTGCATAAATGTCCTTGACCGAAAGATAGTCGGCCAGCGTTGGTCGACCTGTGGCATCGGTGAACTGGCACAGGACAAGATAGGGCTTGTTAAAAAGAAAAAGGCGCTCCATACCAACGCGGCTAGCAATTTATACGCCACATTTGGTGAAACGCCGAAATTGTGTTAGACAACGTGCAGCAGCTACTCAATCAGCCGAAGACCGAATGTGTGGATTGTCGAGCAGGCCTACAACCTGTAAATACGGCGGTTCGCCGTGTTCATTTCGCTCGATCTGCATGCCAAGCTTTGTCATGACACCCATTGAGGCTGTATTGTCGAACGAGGTTGTCGCGACGATGCGCCGGAGCTGGAGCTGTTGAAAAGCGTAGTCAACCAACGCTTGAGCAGCTTCGGTCGCATAACCTTTGCGCTGGTGTGTTGGCGAAAATGCGTAATACAAGCCCATTTCGGAGACATTGAGACGATTGGCCGCGTCAATGCCTGAATCAAAGGAGGGTAAAAGCCCTAGCGGCATTAGCACCGGCGTATAGCCACACGCCCCAATGATCTCGCCGCTTTGCTTGAGCACCACCGCTCTGTCGCCATATGGCGGCTGATACAACTTGGCTAGCTCTTCGTAATTCAGCACTGCCCATTGGAGCCATTGCACCCGACCCTCTCGTGATTGCGGTCCTTCGGTGCCGGTATCGGCGTCGTTCAACTCAATGTCGAGAATGCGGTGAACGTCTTCCAAATCGTCTAGCTGAAATGGCCTGATAAGCAGCCGCGACGTTTCCAACACAGGCATTCGCATCTGTTGCTCACTTTCCGAATCACTACGTCAAGCGGCCTAACAGCTCCGTAATTAACGCCGTAAACTTTGGCTTAACGGCTTCACCGGCGGCCAGCACTTCCTCATGATTGGCGGGCGGCGCGTCGGGTGTTGCGATATTCGAGATCATTGAGATACCTAGCACACGCATTCCTCCATGTCGGGCAACAATCACTTCGGGCACGGTTGACATACCAACCGCGTCAATGCCCCAGCCTTGCAACATCCGTAGCTCAGCCGGTGTTTCAAAGGATGGTCCGGTCAGCATGGCGTACACGCCGTCGTGCATTGGAATACCAACTTCCGCTGCCAGATTTTGTGCCAGATTGCCTAGCTCTACATCATATGCGTTGGTCATTGCCGGAAAGCGCACTCCCAGCCGCTCGTCGTTGTGACCGCGTAGGGGATGCTGACCGGCCATGCCCGGAATATTGATGTGATCAACAATTTGCATCAAATCACCTACGCTCCAGTCTGCTCGCAATCCGCCCGCCGCATTCGTAACGATCAGCGTATGGGCGCCAAGCTCACGCAACACCCGTACCGGAAACGTGGTTTGATCGAGTTCGTAGCCTTCGTAGTAGTGGAAGCGACCACGCATGACCGCAACGCTACAGCCATTCAGGGTTCCTAGCACCAACTCGCCACGATGCCCTTCAACGGTGGAACGCGGGAAATGTGGAATGTTGGCGTAGGGAATAGTCGCCGCCGCAGCAACATCGTCGGCAAGAGCGCCGAGGCCGGACCCCAAAATCAGAGCAACGGCGGGCTGAACATCTGTCTGGCTGCGAATCATTGTAGCCGCTTGTTGAATGCGGTCGTAGAGATCGGTCATGGAAGCTCCAAACAAGGTATGAGGCAACAGCTTTCAGGCATGACGTAACATTGCTGTATGTGCGTCCAGTTGAATGTTCAATCGAGCTTGAAATAGCGGACCAGTAGCTTTTCAAGCCTTCAACCTGAAACTTCAAGCCTAGATTCTTGACAATAGCTCGCGCTTCTTGGCCTCGAACTCAGCCGGCGACAAAATGCCACGGTCGCGTAGGGCCGCAAGCTGTTCCAGCAAAGCGCGGACATCACGAGGATTATCATAGGCCTGGACAGGGCTACGGTCAAGATAGCCGTCATACCGCGATCGCGCTTCCTGCATCGTGCGCTTGAACTCGACCGGACCACGGATCGCCCGCATTCGGTTGATGCCCTCTTCATTCGCGGTGAGAATTTCGATGTCGCCATAGTTGAAAATTCGTCCGATCCAGCTCTGGTAAAGCTGCACATCGTTAATCTTCTCCAATGACGAGTCCAGAACGTTCTTATTGATCACGCCTTGCATCTGCAAGACACGCCGGTCTGTGACAATGTATTGTTCATTCTGCCAGCGGATAACGTCGCCAATCGCGCTGAATGCAACGATGATGCCAATGGCAGTCGTTCCAAAATAAACGAGTTGGTTAGGGATTGGCCAACCGGCCTGTGGAATAACAACGGCGACTGCGATCAGCAAGCCAATCAGCACAAGCTCTGTCATCACCTGGGCTAAGGGAATAAACCAGTGCTGACGCGTCTCAAAAACAACTTCCTCGCCTTCGGCGAGCAAACTTCGTAGATAACTCATGGTAGCTCCTCAATCAATGTCCGTAATAGCTCGGGTGCGGCATCGTTAGCACTATGAGGCGAAACGCACAGCATCAAGAAACTCAACAGACTTGAGATCGCGTTCTAAAATAGGACGTAGCGTGGCGCGAAGCACGCGTTCCAGCTCTCGACGCAGTGGCTCGGAAAGACGTTGGAGTTGCTCGATTGCCGATAGCGGTTCGCGTTGGAGGAAGCGGAGTGCTTTGAATGCCGGCAAGCTGACCGGCAGTGATTGTGGCTCGCGTGCTGCGCAGTTGGGACACAGCATGCCGCCAGCAGTTGCACTCCACCGCTCAGCAGCTTCGGTGAGCAGAGTTTGACAATTTGCGCAGTGAAACAGGTTGGGTCGGTAACCCAGCAAGTTGAGCATATGAAGCTCAAAGTAGCGGGCAGCAAGATCCAATGTTGGGCTAATGTTGATTGCCTGGAAGCTTTCGACTAGCAGATCGTACACGGGACGATTTTCTTCCTCCCCAGTCAGCTTATCCACCAGTTCAGCAATATAATAGGCGTATGATAGCCGTGGCAAATCTTCGTGCAGCTGCTTGTAGGCGTCGATGATCTGGGCGTCTGTCACAATATCGAGGGTGCGACCGGTAGCCAGCTGAAGTTCGGCGCGGTTAAATAGCTCGACGTGGCCAGCTCGTCGGCTGGTCGTTTTGCGTGCTCCTTTAGCTAGCACGCGTAGCTTACCGTGCCGGGGCGTGAACAACGTTAACAAGCGGTCGGCCTCGCCGAAATCGCTCCGTCGTAAGATCACCGCTTCCGTCCGATAAAGACGATCACGACTCCGCATAGCTATCTTAATCACTCCTGGTCATGCGCGTAGTCTTGTATTATACCGCTACGGCCCCAGCCTGTGTGTCCTACTTTAGACTATGTCAACGCCGTAAAATGGTTAGGCGCGATTGGTCGCGTTGGTTACCTGTTGGGCAAACGATGCAGCCGAATCGCGGGCGTGTTCGGCCACACGCGTAGGCACGAGTTTAGCAAGTCGTTGGAGCAGCTGGGTGGAAAGCTCACAAGGGAGTTGAAGTTCGTTGCAAACGCGGGCATACGCAAACGCGGCAGTGACAAGCAGCTTGAGATCCCGTTCGTCCAGCGGCAGCTCCGGATCGATCCGTTCGTCACGTAAACCGAAACCGGCGCGTCGGAGTCGATCAGCCAGTTCGTCTGCCGCTTCATCAGGTACACGCAGTGACGTCGGCGACAGGGTATCGGCAGTGGTAAGACCGAGTGTCTTGTTGGCGCGTAACTGTGCCAGTAGCACCGGGTCGTTGGTATGCAGCAGCACTGCTTGTTCCAATCGCACTTGTTCGGCTTGAGTGCCCCACTCTGTCAAACTGTAGATAACAGCGGGAGGTAATTCTCCCTTGCTGTGCTGTTGCAGAAAGCCGAGCGCATCACTAGCCGATATGCCTCGCTCCATTGCTGCCAGCATTGCCGGGCGGGTAAGCTTGTAGATCGGCAGCATCTCGGTCTGCTTGCGCTCGGCAAATCGGCCAAGCTGAAAAACAACATACGGCGATGCATCGGGCGGGCAAAGCACTTCAAACGTGCTTTGTACGATGAGTGGCGCGGGCGTTTCTTCGGGTGGAGGTGGCGCGTCGGCCAGCAGATGTGCGCCAAGCGGTGTGACCACCACAGTCTGTTCCGTATCGTCAAGCTTGACCAGACCAAGCCAGGCTAACGGGCCGACCAGCACTTCACGAATCAACGCCCCCTCAACCAGCATCCAGTCTGGCCAGCCACTCACTAGCTGATCATGGTCGTCGTATAACAGCCATGTATCGTAGCGACCATCGCGCCGCTGAAAGTCCGGCTCGACGCGATAGATCTCGCTCACGATGTCATCGACAGCC
>JASKZZ010000130.1 GCA_030147335.1 Herpetosiphonaceae bacterium
CATCGAGCCGGTTGTAAGCAGCTCGGTTATTTTAGCGCAGATTGCTGGCCCTACACCCGGTATATTGTCAAGTGATCCCGCCTCAAGATGATCGTACAAGCTCGTGGGCAGCTCATCAATGGTGTCGGCAGCGCGAGCATAGGCCTGGTACTTGAAGCGGTTTTCGCCCAGCACCTCCATTGATTCGGCAATATCGCGAAAAACTTGCGCAACTTGTTGATTCGAGAACTGCATCCAAACATGCTCCTCCGTAGCGCCAGTATAACAGCAGCAGCAAAAGGTTTATCGCATCTGTCAACGCTTGACGTCAACTACGAAGACACCTACACTCCCATTAGTGGACAATTTCACAAATGGAAAGGACCGGCGGCATGAAAGCGACGCAGGTGCCGATTGTTTTTGAGGTCAATGGTCAGAACTTTGAGGGAGCAGCAGAACGGCAGCAGATCGTTCATCAGGCGCTGGAGCATGTGTTGCCACGCGAGCATCTTGTGGCACAGCGTCTGACAGTACGCCGTTCAGATGGAACGTTGATTTATCCTGATATGTTCATTGGCGAGCTTTTTGATCATTACGGCGATGTTCGTCTGGTTGTCGAAGTGATACCACTCAAAGAGGCAGCCGGTGATTGGACGAACTACGGCTTTGATCATCTTGCGCTTGCGACCAATGACCGCACCGCTGCGCGCGACTTTTTCCACGTTGGCCTCAAAATGCAGATCGTGCGTGACGATGCCCATCTCACTGTTGTTACAACCGGCAATACAGCGATCTTTTTGTTTGATGCCGACCCGAATGCGCCGCTTTCTGACGGCATTCCGTCGCGCATCCATCATATTGGCTTTGTGGTCGACAACCTTGAGGCGGCGTACGTCCACATCAAGCGAACATATCCACAGTTTGTCTCCGACTTCACCTTGTTGGAGCGAGAAGAACGTTTATCGCTGTATGGCCATGTTACATTCGGCAATGTACGTTTCATGATCCAGCTTTCCGAGGTCAAGGCGCAGTATCGTGGCTTCCGCTCTGGCACGCCCTTTGTCGATGTGATGTACGACTACGCATCGAAAGATTACGGTGTGCGGCTGGGCTAAGGGCCACAATGGAAAGGCTGAGCAGGATGATTAATGATCAAAGATCGAACAAGCAACAAGGCATTCAACCTGCATCCCCCAACCTTTCCCCCAATCACATCTGGTGGCGTGCTGTTCGGCCAAAATCATTTACTGCCACAACCACACCTGTTGCAATCGGCGTTGGTCTCGCGGCGCTGGACGGCAAATTTCAACCCGGTTGGGCACTACTAACGTTGCTTGGCGCGGTACTCCTGCAAGCAGGCACCAATCTGCTTAACGACTATTTCGACCATCGCAACGGTGTTGACAGCAGCGCATCGCTTAGTCCAAGTGGAGTGATTCAGCAAGGCCTGCTGGAGCCAAAGGTTGTACTAGCTGGAGGGGTCGTATGTTTTGTTCTGGCCCCATTGTTAGGCCTTGCTCTAGCCTTGCATGGTGGACCAATCATTTGGTTCCTTGGCGTGCTAGGCGTATTGATCGGAGTTCTTTACACAGCCGGACCATTTCCACTGGCCTACGTGGGATTAGGTGAGCTAGCAGTGTTTTTGGCGATGGGTGTCGGCATCGTGTTGGGCGCTTATGTGGTGCAAACCCAACAATTCTCTTGGAACCCAATGTTGGCAGGCGCTCCAATTGGATTGCTCGTCGCCGCTATCTTGCACGCTAACAACCTACGCGACATTGAGACCGACCGAGTACAGGGCAAACGCACATTGGCAGCACGATTTGGACGGCAATTTGCTCAACGGGAATATGCTGCGCTTATAATCGGCGCGTATCTGCTCACATTGTCACTGATGCTGCTAGACGTGAGAATTGGTTTGTCCGCCCTGCCAGCTTTTGTTACTGCGCCACACGCTTGGGGATTAATCACAGAAGCGTTTGCAACAGCAGAGCCAGCACGACTCAACCGCGTGCTGCGTGAAACCGCAGCTTTACATGGCAGATTTGGCCTAGCTTGGACGATTGGTCTGGTTGTGATAATTTTGTGGTTTAACTGGTAGCGCCTACGGAATTGTTTGATAGTTGCGCGACTTGCCGGGGTACTCGTTCCACCGCAACATTTCGACCCCACAACATCGGCATAACGCGCCGGGCAACATCAAGATCGCCGCTCGTCCAAAATCGCTCGTTGCCCGGTAGGAGACTTCCGGTAAGCAGATTGCGTCCTTCGAGCACACGGCAAAGCTGCCGCGCAACTGCTGCACCAGTGTCGATCAGCGTTATTTCTCGTCCTACAAGTTCTGTAATGAGTGAGCGAAGAAACGGATAGTGCGTGCAGCCAAGCACGATTGTATCTGCTCCACGTTCCAGTAATGGGCCAGTAAACTGCTCAACCATCATCCGTGTAACAGGTCCCTGGAGGTCGCCAGCCTCGATCTGCTCAACCAGTCCTGGACACGGCTGCGTTACCACCTCAACACCAACGCCAAACCGATCCAATAACGCGGCGAACTGCGCACTTTTAAGCATTCCAACCGTTGCCAGCACACCAACCACACCTGTTCGTGTCGCGGCAACCGCAGGCTTGACCGCAGGCTCCATAGCTACAATCGGCACGTCGAATTGTGAACGAAGCAGTGATGCAGCAGCCGCCGTTGCCGTATTACATGCGACAACCACTGCTTTGGCTTGCATTTCGACTAAAAACGAGGCAATGGTGGATGAGCGCCGCTGTATATACTCTGCTGTCTTACTACCGTATGGAACATGACCCGAGTCGGCAATGTAGAGCAGGTCTTCGTTAGGCAACGCAGCGCGAATGTCTTGCAGAACAGACAAACCACCAACGCCTGAGTCGAAAACGCCGATTGGTGCGGAATCTCGCATAGCCGGAGTGTACCACAAGCGTAAGCATGCTTAAAACAAAACAGCCGATGCAGTTGCACCGGCTGTGATTGGCTGGGGTACAGGGATTCGAACCCCAACTACCTGTTCCAGAGACAGGCGTCCTACCATTAGACGATACCCCATCGTCGGTTGTGCATTGTACCGCCGTCGCAGGACGTTGTCAACCCTATGCCGCAGTGCTACAATAAATTTGCCTTCGACCTTGCTGGCGGGGAGCACAACAAACTGGTAGTAACAAACAATACGGAAACTATCACGTAAACTTCTCGTATCTGTTGTTCATTTATTGCTCATTAATTTGAGCCACCTGGATCGTTTTTCGACTGGGATGGTTACACATGACATTGTTGTCTGATTCGTCCGCATTGGCTTCGCAAAGCAGCTACATAACGTCGCCACCGGTTCGTCCCACAATCGCAATTATTGGGCTTGGCAAAGTTGGCGCGGTGCTTGGCCACGCACTCCATGCAGCCGGCTACAAGATTGCCGCTGTTTCAAGCCGCGATCATGCAAAAGCTGAGCGAATTGCCGCAGCTCTTGACAGCCAATCAGCAACGCCGATTGATGCGGCGCACAGCGCTGATATTACGCTCCTCACCATTTCCGACGACGCCATTCCAGACTTTGTGGCACAGATCGC
>JASKZZ010000163.1 GCA_030147335.1 Herpetosiphonaceae bacterium
GCCAAGGTTGTTGGGATGGCAATACACCGAGCTGATGCGCTGTAAGCCGCCTTCTGCCAACACGACCCGATCACTAAAACAGCTGCTACCCGGCAGCAATGCAGTAAGATCGAGGCCAGTAATTTGGATCAGGCCAATCAGCGCAACTGCGACGCCAGTCAACAGCCAAGCCCAGATAAGTCGCCAACGAACCTCGGCATTGCGCCCCCAAAGGAGTGTCAAGCCGTAAAACATCAGAGGCTCCACTACCAGCCAGCGCCATTCGCGCAGCGCAGCCCCGCGTGAGGCTGCTACCACAACACCAATTGTGCTTGCCGCAACAAACAACACGATTGGCCAAACAATGCTTGTAGCTTGCAGCCTAGCAGTGAAGATACTGCGTAACTGCTTTCGGTGACGCGTTACAACATGTATCGCGCTACTCGCGGCCACAGACCATAGCACGAACTCATGGAGTGGGAACAGAATACCGGCAGGCCGGACGCCAAACTCCTCGTCCCAAATACCCTTGGGCGCGAGATACAGCGGGACGGTGACGGGTACGAGCAACAGGCCAAGATCGGGGCGGAGCAGCGTGAGAACGAAGAAAATGAGTGCCCCGAATGCGGAGATAGGCAGCTGTGTTCGCTCCTGAAATGTTGAACCCCAGTAAAAGAATGCGAGCGCTGCGCCAAGCAGTGCCAGCATCAATCTGGTGTTGCTTGACCACTTTGGTCGCGCAATCCGCACGCGTCGTCTTGGTCGTACTGTTGTGGTAATCGCAGTAATCAATGCGATCAAGGTTGGAAATAACCAAATGCCAGTTGCGATCACGCTTGTTGCTGCAACAACAGTTGCTGCGGTGGCGAGCGGATTACGTCTTGCCGGTGGTAGCTGCGTGGCGGCTGGATCTGTCAGGTATGATTGGACGGCTTGGTATGCCGGTAGTCGTTTGAAATCGAAATCAACAAGCTGAAAATATGGTGTCGGGTCGCGTGGATCGGGCGCGGGACCGCCAAAACGAAACATCCAAATATTCATCGGTCCCATCCAAGGCCATTCCTGCTGAGCGCGCTGCATTGCCTGGACGAGATATTCGCCTTTTTGCTGCTCGGATACAGGCTCACCCCATCGCAGCGCGGCTTCGCCCAAACTTTTGGGCGCGCTGTTCCACCCGAACTCGCTGATCCAAACAGCTTTATTGCTGTCGCCGTTACGCTCCATAATCTCGCGCAGCAGCACGATTCGTCCAACGTCGGCTTTGGTCTCGATTGGCTGAAGTAATGACGAGCCTGGGCGAATGTAACGATGCTCGGTCGGCGGCTGTCCAAGACCGTAGAGTTGAGCTGACATAATGTCAAAAAGCTCGCGGCCTCCCGCATCGTACACGCCCTGCAAGTAGTCAAGGTCGTTAACGCCGTCGCTGTGCCCGTCAGTGGGTGCAAGGGCTGGAAAAACAATGACTGCCTGTGGATGGACGGCCTTGATGCGGTCACGCGCAATACGTAGAAGCGTAACAAGCTCCACCGGATCTTGCTTGCGGTAATTCCATTCGCCGGGTAAGTTTGGCTCGTTCCAGATTTGGAAAAAGCGTACATCACCACGATACCGATCAGCGACAGTTGCTGTAAAATCACCAAAATCTTCAAGTCTATCAGGTGGACCTGTTAACGGGTAACGACCTGCTGCTCGCGCTGCATTGATTTCAGGTGATGCAATCGCTGATTGTCTAGCCCAATCAGGTGGAGTGTCCAGACGAACCAATAGCTCAAGGCCATTGCGCCGTGCCTCGCTTACGATATAATCATATTTAGCCCACGTATCCGCGCCTTTGCTGCCTGGCCGCGTATCGACAAAGTTGCCCTTGCCGCCAACTTCAATATCTTCCCATGGAAACTGGACGCGTACCCAATGAATGCCTGCTTCTGCAATAAGCTCAAAGGTACGACGAACATTATTTTGCGGATCGAGCGAGCCGTCTGGCTTGAAGACAACTTCGGCATGAAGGTTATACGTATTAACTCCACCGCGAGGAACGTCGGTGGTAAACGGGATCGAATTGGTAGGCGGCTGGTCGATGCCTCGGTTCGCGGCGTTGTCCCACCACAAGCTGGCCGCAAACAAAAGTGTTGCACATCCGAGCAAGAGGACACGAACTACTAGCCGGATAAGCAGCGCTGGGAACATTTGATCCTTCACGGTATCACAGTATAGCAGACCCAACTGCGGTCCTATGTGACGAGGCCCTGAAAGGATGCTGGTGATAACGACCAAAAAATCCGATACAATATGCCACAATCCCTGTTGCACACCGTCTGCCGCACTCTGCGGTCATCAATTGTCTGATCCTCAACGCCCGCGTCGAGATCAGGCAACATTTATGAGGTTTTGCAGTTATGCCCACCAAACCACATAGCTCCGATTGGGATTATCATTTTGGCCGCACGGTGCGTCGTCGCCGCGGACCAATCGCCTTGTTTGTTACCATGACGTTAACGCTTGCATTTTTATCCATAATGGCTGTTGGTGCTACCTTTGGCGCGGGACGCTACCGTGAATATACGGCTGATCAGGCGCTGACGGCCACGCCGCTATGGGAAAAGTATTATGCCGATCAAACAGCAACGGCAGCTGCACAAAACGCTCCAGCTGCTCCGGCTGCGCAAGCCACCCTCAAAGTTGTCAAGGTGGGCAACATGCGTTCGGAGCCTCGGGTTGCGCCGGAAACCGTTATCGGACAGGTTGCGGCAGGCGATGTGGCAACCGTGCTTGAAACTCGGACTGTTGAAAATGATGTTTGGCATCGGGTGCGGATCAATAGCTCGGGGAAGGAAGGCTGGGTTAGCAGCATTCTGGTCGCGCCGGTACCATAGCACAGTCGCACGTAGTGTTTTGGTTGATTGATGTTGGAGATGAACGCCGTTTGTTGTTCTGCAAACGGCGTTTTTGTGTCAAACGTAGGTGTTCAGCATCGTGAAAGCCATAGTCTCCGACACAATAGTTCGAGCAGGGTATAATACAGATAGCACAATGCGCCAGATTTGTTCTTTTCCTTGCATCGTCGGAACACGAAGTCCGGCGAGTGCGACGGCTTGATAGAATAAAGTCCGCTCATTGATAGCTCGTGGCGTTTACAATCGTTAAGTCCAGAGATGTTCTGGTGATAAGCTTGATACCTTGGTGCTGATAAGATGGATCTTTTAAGAGTTTTACATAACGGTCTGAGCAACACAACCGTGCTATTTATGCTGGCTCTGGGACTGTGGGGTTTATGGAACTTTTTACGTGGCGAGGGAGTTACCGGCTCATACTGGGGCGCGTTGGCGATTGGTGAAGGGGTGGTTGTGCTGGAGGCGCTGATTGGTGTTGCGCTGTATCTGGCTGGCAGTAATGGTCCGGCGCGTGGTGTGCTGCACATCCTATACGGTGTTGTCGCGGTACTTTGCCTTCCTGCCGCCTTTTCTTTTACACGTGGTCGTTCTTCGCGCTACGAAGTATTGATTTATGCTGTTATTGCCTTGTTTTTAGCAGGAATCGCTAATCGCGCACAAACGACAGGTGGTAGTTTTTAAGGGTTGGTCGGTTTGGAGTAGCGGATGGCATGCCAGGTATATTTGACGTTGAGTTGCGTCCATTACCTTTGGACATTGCCATACATGACTTGTGTCGGTATTTGTTCATTCCCTGAGAAATTGTGGTTGTTATACTCCTTTTAATCTGTATTGTGCAAGAAAAGTTGGTTACACGTTAATTGTATTGTCACGACCTGTTCTTAACGGTTGTCTAGCGTGGCCAGCTAACGGTCGGTAAAGGAAATGCTTCATGCCTGCCCGTCGTCCAATGTCGCTTGTACGTTCCAGGTCAACCGGTGGCCGTACACGTTTCGACACGACGGTTGATAGGTCGGACGAACTGGCCGCGTTACTCGCAGCTTTGCAAGCCGCACCGGATCTTGCAGCCCTGGTTATTGCGCTGCAAGCCCAGCTTCCCAAAATAGTCGCTCACCAATGGGCAGCGCTCAAACCTTCCTCCAGTGCTGCTTTATGGGTTTGGTATGTAAATGGTGCTGCGCCGGACGCTTGCAACAACGTCCCTGATCAGCAAGCATCGCTACATTCCGGT
>JASKZZ010000189.1 GCA_030147335.1 Herpetosiphonaceae bacterium
CTGTGTTGGCTGTCACGCCCTTGCTCCTGGCGAGCCGCCTTCAATCGGCACGAACTTGTCGAATATTGGTAACCGTGCAGGGGCAACAGTGCCCGACCAGTCTGCTGAACAATACCTTCGTAGCGCCATTATCGACCCGGATGCCTACCTCGCGGGTGGTTTCCAGGAAGGTATCCATCCTCGAACCTACGCCACGCAGTTATCTGCTGCCCAAGTGAACGATCTTGTTGCCTTTTTGCTAACACTGCGCAGTGGACAAGATTAGCAGACCGGCTTGTTTGTTGCACCCACCGCTCTCCAAAAGTCTCCCCTTCTTGTCACAACATAAGACATTGCTTGTGCTGACCTTTCTTTCCAAGAACATATGCCGTGGCATAGTTGTTGCACCTGCTTAATTCAGCACTTAGTTATGTTTGTCCGTTAGTCTTGCCTAACCATGGCGTCGAACGGCTAAGGAGGAGAAGAACCATGACACAACGACCTTCAGGTAGTGGCGAACAGTTCTCCGTCTCATCGAACGTTGGTTCTGAGACGGTGGACCTGGGGAACGCAACCACGTCGTATGGCAGCTCGTACACCCAATCGGGCACGTCGAGCACGCAAAGCACAATCGACCAGGCACAGCAGAAGGCCGGTCAGCTCGCCGATCAAGCGCAGCAAGCGGTTGGTCAAGCAACGAGTCAAGTGACAAGCCAGGCTCGTGATGTAGTGACGACGCGCGTATCTGAACAAAAGGATCGTGCGGCTGAAGGGCTGACCGGTGTTGCCCAGGCATTGCGCCAAACCGCCGAATCGCTGCGCAGTCAAAATCAGACCGGCGTGGTCGATTATATGGACAGCGCGGTTGATCAGGTAGAGCGTTTTGCTGGGTATCTTCGCAACCAAGATGTCGGTCAAATGGTTAACGATGTGGAGCGCTTTGCTCGTCGTCAACCAGGGCTGTTCCTTGGCGGCGCATTTACACTTGGCTTGCTTGCCGCTCGTTTCCTCAAGAGTTCAAGCCCATCAACGTCTGGCTCGGGTAATTATCCGCTGGCAACTCGTGGAATGTACAACAGCTCCCAGAATTACGGCCAGAACTATGGCAGCTATCAGGGTGGCACAAACTACGGACGAGGTTATACCGCTGATACGTCGTACGGACAAAGCACCGCAGGTGGCTACGGTTCAACGACCGGCCTTGGTGGCACAGGTACAACACCCGGCTACGGTTCAACGACCGGCGTTGGCGGTACGGGTACAACCTCGAGCTTCGGCAGCGGTAGCACGCTTGGCAGCACGGGCAGCGTAACTGGAACGACTGGCGCTACGTCATCTGATTATGACGCAACGGGTAGCACGCGATCGGTCGGAGGCACGGAGGAACTGTAATGCAGCCGCAAAGAGACGAGCGATCGATTGGCGAGCTATTTGCCGAACTTGCACGCGAAACGAGTACGCTCGTGCGTCAGGAAGTGCAGCTAGCTAAGACCGAGATGACGCAAAAGGTAACAAGCGCAGGTAAAGATGCTGGGTTGATTGGCGCCGGTGGAGCGCTGGCCTACGCTGGATTACTTGCAGTGCTGGCTGCTGTCATCATCGGTCTTGGAGAGTTTATCCCACTTTGGATTTCAGCGCTAATCGTTGGCTTGGTGGTGATTGGGATTGGCTATATGCTGGTGCAGCAAGGTCTAAGCGCGCTTAAGCGTATTGATCCTACACCGCGGCAAACGATGGAAACGTTGAAGGAAGATACTGAGTGGGCCAAGGAGCAGACACGATGAACCGAGACGACGAGCTTGATGTTCGCCCCATTGGTCGGACGGATGTTGGGAGCGACGTGGAGATCACGGCTGTTCCCACCGATGTTGACGAAACTCCCGAAACTGCCGAGATCCGTGCTGACATCGAGAATACGCGCGCTGAGATGAGCGAAACAATTGAGGCGTTGCAAGAACGTCTTAGCCCTACGCATCTCAAAGAGCAGGCGCAGGAACAGTTTCATGATGTCAAGGAACAGGTCAAGGAACAGGTCAAGGAGCAGATTCACGAAGTTAGAGAGCAGGTCAAGGAACAGTTTCAAGAAGCGAAAGAAATGGTCCGAGCAGCGACCATTGGAAGGGTTGAAAATATGGTACAAAGTGCAACTGATAATGTTAACGACGCCCGCTATACGGTAATGGATACAATTCGCCAAAATCCTATTCCGGCAGCATTGGTCGGTATCGGCTTGAGCTGGTTGTTTATGAACCGCAGCAGCGCTCCTGTCCGCTATAGTGGCCGTGGCGGTGTGCGTGGTGGCGGCGAATACTACGGTAATCGCGGCGACTACAACTACAACGTCCAATATAACGAGGGACGAGGCAGCTACGGCGCGCAGTCCTACGAAGGACAGCGCTACAACCCGCAATCGTTCGAGGGCCAACGTGGCTTTGGCTACAGCAGCTCGTCGAACCAGGGCGTTATGGATCGCGCTCAGCAGACGGCTAGCAACGTGGCAGGCTCGGTAACGGGTACGGCCAGCAGTGTGGCAAACACAGTTACCGATACTGCCGGTAATGTTGTCAACACGGTAACCGATACTGCCGGTAACATTGTAAGCTCAGTTTCCGACACAGCAAGCAATGTCGCGTCATCGGTATCGGATACTGCCAGTAATCTCGCGTACCAGGCGCAGTATCAGGCAAACCGTGTGGAAGACCGCTTCCAGCAGTCACTCAATAGCAACCCACTTGCTGTCGGCGCTGTTACGTTAGCGCTCGGCGCTGCCGTTGGTCTTGCGCTGCCACAAACTCAGCGTGAAAACCAGCTCATGGGTGAAACACGTGAGACGCTGGTCGACCGCGCGCAAGAGGTTGCGTCTGATACCCTTGAAAAGGTGCAGCGTGTCGCGACCGAGGTAACGTCTGAGGTCAAGGAAACGGCCAAGGAAGCGACCAAGGAACAGGCTCGTGAGCAGGGGCTAACCTCCTAGCGCATCACAGCTAATTTCATAAACATGAAACGACGATAGCGCATGTGGAGCGCTATCGTCGTTTTGTGCTTTTGTGTGGATGAAGCCGTCAACTCCTGCTGGAGATTTATGCACATCGGGTGAAACCGTCGCAAAGCTGCCGTAGTGGCTAGCAAACCTGATAGTCTCAATTGGGACGGCTAACCCAATTGGTGGTGAACTCTTTGTTTGCCGCCGATGTTTTGTTACAACCAATGCCTTCCGCTTCGTTGATGCGCGATGCTGATGTTCAGTAAGACGTGTGATTGATGTGTGGCGTCATGTAGTTCTACGTTTAGGTAAGGTTGATGATAAGGTTGACTTTATATGCTTTGGTCAACAACCCTACAACTATTTTCCTATCTAAAGGCATTGCAATGTCTGCAAGTTCTACACCTTTTGTTAAACCACGAATCCTTTATGCACCGGACGCACACTTTGAAGCTGCCTTTGCAAAAGCTCAAGCTGCTGGCTATATTACACTTCCGCTTCATTCTAATGAATTACTGGTGCAACGCTGGAGCGCCTGGTGTGGAGCGCATCAGATGCCGATTATCCAGATTTGTGAGCGGCGCGATATAGCGTGGGTTTCAATCGACGTGGTGTTCTGTCGAACATTACTTGCAAAAGACAAACTGATGGAGTTGCGCGATATTTGGCACAAATATACGCCTCAGCCTCATGCGCTGCATGGTCTTTCCCCAGTGTATTGTCATTTTGCTGGTCTCAAGGTACGTTGTGCACATGCATTCGCCCGCGAAATTGTGATACTGCTTCGAACTGCCGCATAATCTTTGTCCATTGTGCTCCGGCGTGTCTACCCCTTGTTTCCTAGCTTTTCCATCAACACGAAGTGAATGACTTGTTCGTGTGCTTAACAAAGCTCATGCCGGTCTGATTCTGTTCGTCAAATACGCAAAGTTCCAATCCAGATGTGGGTTGGATTTTTGGTTTTAATAAATGTGCGGCAATGTACTGTCCTGTGGAAAGGAAACAAAAGGGATGCTTTACAAAAGTTCCAGATTTCGAATCCATAGATAGGTTGTTAGTAGCGAATCTTTTTGCGTTACTAAGACGTTATACCTAGTAGAAGATGTGAAATAATTCTACAACCGAGGGGGAGAAGAGCAATGGCGCTGAATTCGGCACGGACACGTGCGCTGACAACATTACTGAGATGGCGTGGTGGAGCAATTACGCTAGCGGATAACGATACAACCAATCGTGAGCTTCAGAACTACTTACAGCAGCTGGCAACCGAGGGATTGATTGAGATGGACGTTCAGCAGGGTGTGGTTACGTATCGTTTGGCTGAGGTCTCGCATATGATGGTAAACCCAGAGTAAGTAATCTCGTCCGCTTACATCCAGTTTATTGTTGAGCCTTTATCTTAATTCGAGGCAGCGCCAAACTAAATGGTGGCGCTGCCTTATTTCATTTGTTAGTACGCTACACCTAGCTGCTGCTATGCTTGCCAATCGTATCTTTCAGGTAGTTCGATACGTGATCTTAGTTGGGGGAAACTGTAGTAATGAGCATCTATTTAGTTAATGCATGCTTTTGTTATGGTCGCTCGGCCATAGAAGCAACCCACTAAGCTTACTGGTGTGAGCTTATAATCAGTGTAGCCCTGTATTGCCTGTAACGAGCTAGGCGGTATTCGGAGGACAATGCTTATGGATGATGCGTGCTAATCGTGACCAGTCGATTGGTTTTCCAAGAACTGCGACCGCATCCAACTCCATGACTTGTATTGGATCGAGACGCTGTGCGAT
>JASKZZ010000224.1 GCA_030147335.1 Herpetosiphonaceae bacterium
TTCTTGGCCGCATCGAGCGTGGCGAAACGTATCTCGCCAGGCAGGACGGCGAAGCAATCGGTACGATTACATTGCAATGGAGCGACCCGTTGTTTTGGGGTGAGATGCCGGATGACGCCGGTTATGTTCATGGGATAGCGATTCGTCGTGCATTCGCAGGACAAGGCGTTGGTCGCGAACTGTTGCGCTGGGCCGAAGTGCAGATAGCCAGGGCCGGCAAACGCTATATACGCTTGGACTGCGTCGCCGACAACCGTGCGCTCTGCGATTACTACATTTGTGCCGGCTTTTCTGCACACAGTATTAAGCATTTCGATACGACGTCCGCCCAGCTGTTTGAGAAAGTGGCTGTATCACCATGATTGCGGAGCATTGAAGCATGGCAAACGTACTCAGTGCAAGCGCTCAGAAAGTTCAGGACGCGCTGCTTGCGCGTGGCTTTTCATACGAGGTTACAGAGTCTGAGCATGTTACACGCACCGCTGCGGAAGCAGCAGAGGTTGTTGGCTGCCTGGTCGGGCAAATTGCTAAATCGCTGGTCTTTCGGGCCATGGATAGTGGACAGCCGATCCTGGTGATTGCCAGTGGTGCCAATCGTGTCAACGAGCAGCAGATTGCGGAGCTAGTTGGCCAGTCCATTGGCAAAGCAAACGCGGCCTTTGTACGTGAGCATACGGGTTTTGCAATTGGCGGCATTCCGCCGCTCGGCCATACAACGCCGCTGACCGTGTTGATTGACCAGAATCTGCTACAGTATAGGGAAATATGGGCTGCTGCAGGAACGCCCAACTCACTTTTTCGCCTCGATCCGCACGACCTTCCGGTAATGACCGGAGGTCAGGTGGCTCATGTGACGTAACGAGGAAGTGTCGGGCTTGAACGCGTGATGTGTTGCATCAACCAGTGTTCAATCCTGTCCACTCGTTGCTTGGTACTCCCATGTCAGAACTCTTCGCCGATGTAGCCGTTCACGCGCAGCTGTTCAACAACCCAACATCGATCTATACATATCATGTCCCGCAGCCACTTCGCAGCACAATTGTTGAGGGCGCGTTGGTCTGGGTGCCTTTTGGACGCCAACGTGTTCAAGGTATTGTGCTGGCGCTGTACACCAGTTTACCGCCGCATATCAAGCCCACGCCGGAGCAAGCGCAGCTCCATGGTAGCGCAGGCGATCCTGATGCGCCAACAATTCGGCCCATCAGCGAGCTAAGTGAAGGCGAGATCATCGTTCCCTCGCATCTTCTGCGGCTGGCGCGTTGGCTGCATAGCTATTATCGGGCGCGGCTGTGGGATGCATTGGAGCTTTTGCTGCCGCCGGGTGTCGGGCAAGAGTCGATGTCGGCATGGCGAGCAACGTCGCAGGGCATGGAAGCCGAGCTAGGAGCACTGCCGCAAGGTGAGCGCGGCGTACTGTATTACCTTCGACGTAACGGGGAAACGACCGAAAAAGTATTGCACGACGAGCTGCATGGCTCACCGAGTGATTTGCGTCGGTTGTGTGTATCCTTGAAAGATCGAGGTTTAATCTCCCGTGCTATTGCCGTTACTCCACCCAAAGCTCGGACCCAACAAGAGCGCATGGTTCGGCTACTGCTTCCTCCATCCGAGCTGTCGGAGGCGGTTGCCGAGCTTGGCCGCGCTTCTAAGCGCATCGCTGTGCTGCAATCAATCGTTGAGCGTACGGCAAATGCCGCATCGCCTGATGGTGATGGTCTAGCCGTCGTTCCTGCGCGAGATTTGCCGCTGATAACACTGCGCGAGCTGGCAGAACGAGACTATGTTGAGCTTTTATCGCGTGAGGTTATTCGCAATCCGCTCGATGGCGCGGCGATTATGCCGGATGTACCGCCGGAACTTTCACGGCTGCAAGCCAAGGTCCTTGCGCCAATCACTGATGCCGTGCTTGCCCACGAACATGCTGTTTTTCTGCTGCATGGCGTGACGGGCAGCGGCAAGACCGAGCTATACCTGCGCTCGATTGCGCGAACGCTGCGTCAGGGCCGACAAGCGTTGGTGCTGGTTCCTGAAATCGCCCTAACCGCCCAGCTTGTACGCCGCTTCGCCGCGCGTTTTGGCGAGCAGGTTGTTGTGCTGCATAGTGGTCTATCACTAGGCGAACGATTTGATACATGGCGACGGCTGCGTCGGGGAGATGCTCGGGTCGTGGTCGGTTCGCGCTCGGCGGTATTTGCGCCGCTGCCAGAGCTTGGCCTCCTTGTGGTTGACGAGGAACACGAGGCGTCGTACAAGCACGAGGAGGGCGTTCGTTACCATGCGCGTGACGTGGCGTTGGAGCTAGCCGCGCTAACTCAGAGTGTGGTGATTCTTGGCAGCGCTACTCCTGCACTCGAAAGTTATCAGCGCGCTCGCCAGGGAGCGTACACGCTGCTTGAGCTACCCGAACGCATCGGACGAGGCGCGCATGGTCGATCGGTAACGATTCCTCTGCCGCCAGTGCGAATCGTTGATATGCGCGTGGAACTGCAAAGTGGTAATCGCTCGATTTTTAGCCGCGCGCTGCAACATTCTTTGGCGAAAGTGCTGGGAAGGCAAGAGCAGGCGCTGTTGTTTCTCAATCGGCGTGGCACTGCCGCGTTTGTGATGTGCCGCGACTGTGGCCATGTTGTCGGCTGCCCCCGCTGCTCAGGTCCACTAACGGTACATATTGTTGGCGAGGAAACAACGAACGGCGCAACATCTAACGGCTACGAAATCCTGCGTTGCCATACCTGTGGTCATCGTGAGCTGACGCCAACAACGTGTCCCGAATGTTGGAGTCCACGCATTCGTCATTTTGGGATTGGGACGCAGCGTGTGGTTGCTGCGGTGGAAGAAATGTTTCCCGAAGCGCGCGTGCTGCGCTTGGACCGCTTCGTAACAGGGCGCATAGGCTCGGATTAGCGTTTGTTTCATTCTTTTCTGATCCATGAAGCTGATATTGTGGTCGGCACGCAAATGATCTCCAAAGGTCTTGACCTACCACTGGTGACTCTCGTCGGGG
>JASKZZ010000381.1 GCA_030147335.1 Herpetosiphonaceae bacterium
GCCAAGCTGATCTCCGAGGTTGAGCCGTCCAGTGAAGCACGTTATGTGCGCTTTGAGACGGTGGAACGACCCGAAGCTATGCCGGGACAGCGTGACGATTATTTTCCGTGGCCGTATGTTGAGGGCTTACGGCTTGACGAGGCGATGCACGATCTGACCATTCTCTCGACGGGCTTATATGGTAAGCCGTTGTTGCCACAGAATGGCGCGCCTTTACGCCTGGTTGTGCCGTGGAAATATGGCTTTAAAAGCATCAAGTCAATAGTTAAGATCGACCTTGTTGCTGAGCCGCCTCGTTCGCTGTGGATGGCATCTGCTCCTAATGAGTACGGGTTTTACGCGAATGTCAATCCCGACGTGCCGCATCCACGCTGGTCACAGTCGAGCGAGCGGCGTATTGGTGAGCGAGGCCGACGACGAACGCAAATGTTCAATGGCTATGCCGAGCAGGTGGCGGCTTTGTACACTGATATGGATCTCCAGGCTAATTTCTGATGCGTCGTTCTTCCTTGCGCGTGCTTCAGGTCATCACGCATTTGGGCGCACTTGCACCTTTGGTCGTGCTTGTGTGGGATGGCCTGCGCGACCAGTTGACTGTCAATCCGATTCAAGAAATCAGCGCTCGCACCGGCAAAATTGCACTCGTTTTGTTGGTGCTGTCGCTCGTCTGTACGCCGCTCAATACCTTGTTCGGCTTCAAGCAGGTGTTGCCGCTGCGTCGTCCGCTGGGATTATACGCGTTCGGCTACACAGTTTTACACTTGCTGAACTTTGCGGTCTTGGATTATGGGCTTGATCCGCTGCTGCTACGCGAGGCCATTGTTGAAAAACGTTATGTTTTGGTTGGTTTTGCCGCGTTTTTATTACTGTTGCCACTGGCAGTAACGTCTACACAATCTTTTCAGCGGCGTTTAGGAAAACGGTGGAAGCATTTGCATCGGCTGGTGTATCTTGCCGCGCTGCTTTCGATCGTGCATTTTGTTTGGCTGGTGAAGGCAGATGTGCGCGAGCCATTAATCTATGGCGTGATTGTGGTGGCGCTGCTGGCTCTACGTCTGCCACCAATCCGGCGAACATTGATAACGGCACGGCAAGGGCAGGGAACAAACAAAATCGTCCGCGCGTCGAGCGTGCCTGGCTCAGATGATCACTAGTTCACACTATATGATTATTTGTCCATGGGCCATGTGGTGCGTCTCACATGACCCATGGGAAAGATCAGATTTGATCTGTCATGTATGGTAACGCTGGGTATAGCTCATCGGGTACGCGTGTATGGTAAAGATACTCCCTATGTACATAGCTGAAGCACTTGCGATCAGGACCCAGCGCGATTGGAATGCGATAAACCTACCTTCCTTGGGACGTTTCCGTGAAGCCACGTTTGCTCAACAGCATTTTCACGAGCGAGTTATAAACGATAGGCGGCAATCGTTGTGTGAAGTGACTGCGCGAGTGCATGCAGATCCTGGGCCGCTCGTTCAGCTTGACGTGTACTAGACAGGGCTTGCGTAGTTGCCTGCTGGATACTCGTCATCGCCTGTCCGATCTGCTCCATTCCCGCCGTCTGCTGCTGCGAAGCCGCTGCCATTTGCATATTCGCCTGCGCCCCACTCTCGACCTCAAGCGCCATGCGGTGGATCACTTGTCCTGCCTGATTGGCCAGCTTGCCGCCGGCGTCTACGCCTTTGGTCCCTTCTTCGGTTACCAGCACTGCCGCATTGGTTGCCCGCTGAATCTCGCTCAGGATTTCGCGCACTTGAATGGTTGCTTTCTTCGATCGCTCGGCTAGTTCGCGCACATGCTGCGCTACGACCGCGAAGCTCTTGCCCTGCTCACCGGCTCGCGCGGCCTCAATGGCTGCGTTGAGCGCAAGCAGGTTTGACTGATCGGCAATCTCTGAGACAGTGGTGATGATGGTGGAGATGGCCTGAGTCTGCTCGGCGAGGGCAAGAATTGTTTCAGCAATGCTGCCAACGCGGTCCTTGATGTGGCTCATGCCGCTTACAGTGTCCTCAACCGCACGCGAGCCACGGCGTGCCACGTCCAGCATGGCTTGTGTATCGTGAGCCACCTGTGTTGCCTGCTCCGCCGTTTGTTGGGCAATCGTTTTGACCTCCTCGATGGTTGTCGAGGTTTGGGTTATGGCCGCAGATTGCTCCGCAGCACTTGCTGCCTGTTGCGTTGTAGATGTGAGGATTTCCGCCGTGGCACGGGCAATATTGATGTTTGCTTCCTGCACATGTAGCGTCATCGCGCGCAGATTCTCAACCATGCTATTCATTCCTTCACCAAGCTGCCCGAGCGCGCCGCCTTGTACAATCTGCAATCGATGCGTCAAATCGCCAGATGCGACATGTTGTGTGAATGCGAGGTAATCGGCAACTGTTTGTTCCAGATGCGTACGATCTGCAATCGCCGCTTGCTGCAATCGCTGTGCTTCAGCCTGTGCTGCCTGTTCTGCTGCAATACGCGCTTGAAGCGACTCGGCCATCGCGTTAAAGCTGGTTGCAAGGGTGCCGATTTCGTCGCGCTGCTCAATGTCGACACGCCGGGTCAATTCTCCTGTGGCTAGACCCTGAGCTGCGTGTGTGAGCCGATTGAGCGGGGTGCTCAACAATTGGGCGATAACAACGGCAAATATAGCGGCGACAAATAATGCGCCAAGACTGATGAACAGGCTCATACGCCTGGCATAATTTACTGGCTGTAAGCTTTCTGACGTGTCTTGGTGCAGCAACAATCGCCAATCCAGATTTTCGATGACCTCCTCGCCGATGATTGAGGTTATGACGGCAGAACTGATAAAGCTAGGTTGATTGTTGTACTCTTGTTCAACGTAGCCGCTCGATGCTGCTCGAAGCTGGGAAAGCATCGCGGGCGCAAATGGCACAGGCTCCGCGCCTTGATTTATTCGTTGACCATTGGCGACAAGCGCCGCGCGTCCGGTTTCGCCGAGACGCATGGCATTGATCATTGTGAGAAGGGTGTCGAGTCGATACGTCGTTCGTAAAATCCCAACGACTTCCTGTGCGCCATGGCCATAGATCGGTACGGCGATCTGTACCGAGAACGCTTGTGTGTTCTCGTCGATGGTCGGCTGCCCGATAAACACCGCTCCCTGTCCATCATTCCAGGCCGCCTGCCACCATGCATCGTCCGCTTGATTGTAGTCTGTTGTACGTATAGTTGCCGCGGCCAGAGCTCCGTATTTGTCGGTTACAAGAACTTCGACGTTGTCAGGAAATGTTTGCTGGTACTCTTGCAGTTCCGAAGCAAGCACGTTCGTGATACTGCCTTGCACAATCGCTGCGCTATCCGGCGAACTCGTCCAGCCTGCATCTAGCGCTTGTATGTCTTGTTGAATCGACGAAGCAGTACCGGAATACGTGTCATTTATCCTGTCAACTTCATCTTGAAGCAGCTTGCTCAACGCAAATGACTTCAACGAAGCGACTTCTCTGGACAGCCGATCGCCAACAGTGAGCGCACCCTGGCGTGCATTGCTCGAAAGCGTTTGGCTCATATCCTCAAGCAAGCCAGCACGGGTAATGCGGTCGATAAACACCGCGACCGTGGCAATTGACAGGGCCGTTACAAGAAGAAATGCAGCAACGAGCTTGGTACGCAACGAACGGTCCCCTATGACGCGCAGTGCTATACGTCGGCGTGATTCAACAGTTGGCGATGGGACTGTAGGTATGAAGCTCATGAAATATCCTCATGCGGTGTTTATAGCCAGTATCAGGTATGGATACCTGCTCCAATCCGCAACAAGTACACCTTTCCGAGGTCAATCAGCAAACTTGCAGTCAGACGGACAGGATTCAATAGCGCAGCAACTCGGCTGGTAATCCCAAAACGAGCGCGTACACTATGCTCAAATGTCTAGGACAACGTAAAGCAATGATGAAAGAGAATAACCAGTTCATTACATCTTAGAAGTTGCCGTTAGTCCTTTCTTTGACCATAAAACTACCCATGTGTGTATATGACTCAATAAAACATTGGCGCGTATGGTTAGGACAAACACAGGCAGCCACGTGCTGTCGTTTGTCTTCGACTATCTTTGAGTTGGGTGTGGATGAATCAATTGAGAATAACGTATCTCATAGTGGGTGTGGTAGAGGTCGTGGCCTGAACAGCTTTGTTAGAAGTAATTTCGAGCCTGCTGGAGCTAAAGCGATGGCAATGAACAGCCCACGTTTGTATGTCGACATAACGAAACATTTTCATGCCTATTTGATTTTGTAATACCGATAATCAAAAATATACAAAAACGGCGAGACGAATATGACGCACACATAATATGGAGAAACTTCCACAACCTATAGTTTTATTACAACCGATTGTTCGGCAGCAGATCGATCCAACGCCTTAAGTGATTTTGCTAGATTATTGCGACCTACCGTTTGTAGAGTCAATCTTTTTTGACTGCTCTACACAGCTGCCATAACACGCACGAACAATGTACAACAATGGTTACAACTCCGAACAATGCGGAACACGAGCGTCAACAGCATGAGTTAGCGGGGCGTGATTCCAAGGCGGCTATATTGTTCAGGAGGAGCTTCGCAGCGTTGCAAGTGAGCTGCAATTTCTTGAACCAAGGCAGCTTCTAGTGCTGAATTGTCGATCGGCGATTGTTGCAGTGGGTCGGCAACGCTATCAAACAGGAGATGACGGGCAACGTAGGGAGGCTCCCCAGGATGCTGACGAGGTACCTGTCCGGACGTAGGAATTTTGTACAGTGGCAGATTGTAGGTGTGGCTAAAATAGCGTCCCATTTCGATTTTGTCGTAGGTGTCGCGGGGAAACCACTGGTTGAGTGTTCGAACTGGCATTGCCGTGTACGCATATAACGGTCCGCCATCAGCATTAACCGGATTACGGATATATACATGCCGACCGTCGGTGATATTCATGGCCATGCCGAAATAGCCAAAAATCGCTGTTTCACGTACGGCTCCACCAGCTATGGCTTGACGGAGGGAATGACCTTGGACGAATGGTGGCAGGGGACAGCCATAAATATCGAGAAATGTCGGCATCAGGTCGATGGTCTGCGTAAGCGCGCTGACGCGACTTCCCGCTCGCTCACCACCCGGCAGATGCATGATAAGCGGAATACGTACAATCTCGTTGTACATCGGCATGTAGTTCTTCATCCAGTAATCATGTTCTGCCAGCATCGTGCCGTGATCTGTTGTAAAGACTACCAGCGTATCGTCCCAAAGATGAAGGTCATCAAGCTTATCGAAAATCTTGCCGACCCAGTAGTCGGTCATCGTCAGCAGGCCGGCGTAGCACTTGCGGATATGTGCAACGGCTTCCGGCAACTCGCTAACCTCCTGGTAGCTCGGCCAGTCGAACCAGGGACCATCCCAGGTGTCGTTATACAGCGCACGGTAGGGTTCAGTGCAGTAAAATGGCTCGTGCGGATCAAATATTTCTACCTGTAGAAACCAATTGTCAGCCTGTTTATTTTGTTCAAGCCACTCAATGGCTGCTCGAGCGGTGCGTGGTCCAGAAAAATCTTCCTCGTGTTGCTGGCGGGTGCGATTATGAACATTCTGTGGTGTGGCCTGTCCAAGATGATCGGGTAGAGCAAGCGCGTCAACCAGTGAAACCCACGGGTCGTTTTCCTGGCCACGAAAAAACTCCCAGGTGTTAAAGGCCGTATGGTAATTCTCGCCGCCAAGCTCAAAATAATGGTCGTGGTCGGTCAGTAAATGAGTAAACACACCGGCTTTGCGAAGTTCACCTGGCAGCGTATCATCGTAGGGTTCGATTGGTCCCCAGCCACGATACATGAAATTATGCCGGCCAGTCATGAATTCACGACGCGCCGGAATGCACGGCAATGATCCCACCCAGTGATTATCAAAGGTGATACCACGTTGCGCCAAGCGCGACAGGTTGGGCGTTTTGACCCAATCATTGCCGTAGGCTTCAAGATAGTCGCGGCGCACGGTATCCAGCACCAGAAAGAGCGTTTTCATATAGTGCCTGTTTGTGACTTCGGCCTGGACGAGCGGACGGTGTTATTGATGCCAGAGTGCCGAAAGAAATGTTAGCTTTTTGAGTTCGTGAAAGGTTTCGCCACCTTCGTGCTGGTTAAATCGATATACTCCGATCTGCTTCGGACCGGCATAATGATTATAAGCGGCAAACACGGTTGAAGGCGGACACACCTGATCCATTAATCCTACCGAAAAGAATGCCTGGGCCTGTGCGCGAGCGGCGAAGTTAATGCCGTCGAAATACGACAAGGTATGGAACACTGTAT
>JASKZZ010000469.1 GCA_030147335.1 Herpetosiphonaceae bacterium
TAGTCGTGATTTCCGAGCACGGCAACAATCGGCAGCTTAACAGCCGACAAGTCTTTGGCTAGAATTTCGGCCTCTTCGCGCAGCCCGTAATCGGTCAGGTCACCAGCCAGCAGCATAATATCCGCTTGTTCTACGATTTGGCTAAACAGCGGCTGCATACTGCCCTGCGATGCTTTGCCATAGTGAATGTCGCTGACTGCCGCTATGCGTACCGTGTCCCTGCGAGACTTCATCAATCGTTCCTCCTTAGCTAACGCGGTTTATTTTATGCCGATCTGTTTGAACTCTTGATGGTTGGGACCTACTTATAAAAGCATGTTTGACTTCTCAGGTCTGCGCAAGATGTGTACCGTAGTGGCACACGATTTGCCCCTGTGAGCTTACCATTTTGCTTTACGAACGACTCTACTGTAAATACTTGCGGTCTGGCAGCATGCAATGATTGTGTGTTGATAAACGCCAAGGAGGGCGAGATGCAAAATTCCGTACAGAATTCAGGTGAACTCGACCCTGAAACTCGCGCGTTTTATTGCCGTTCGCTGACCTTGCTCAATGATGCCAAGATGCCGTATCTTGTCGGCGGCGCGTATGCTTTCGAGCGCTACACCGGCATTCGGCGTGATACCAAAGATTTAGATATTTTTGTGCGGCAGGACGACTGCGAACGGGTGCTGAAGCTGCTGGAAAGCGCGGGCTACACAACAGAAATCACGTTTCCGCATTGGCTGGGTAAGGCATATTGTGGCGATAATTTCGTTGACGTCATCTTTCGCTCGGGAAACGGCGTATCAGAGGTCAATGACGGTTGGTTTGACCATGCGGTTGAAGCTGAAGTGTTGGATATTCCGGTCAAGCTTTGCGCAGCCGAAGATATGTTATGGACCAAGATATTCATTATGGAGCGTGAGCGGTTCGATGGCGCTGATGTTGCGCATCTGCTGCGTGCCTGCCATGAAAGCCTGAATTGGGACTACCTCGTGCATTCCGTCGGCGAGCACTGGCGCGTACTGCTGGCGCAGCTGACGTTGTTCGGCTTTATCTACCCTGGCGAACGAGGCAAGATACCGGCAGATGTAATGCGCAAGTTGATGGGTCGTCTGGAACGCGAGATCGACATGCCCAGCACCGGCTACAAGCTGTGCCAGGGAACGATACTGTCACGCGCTCAGTATCTCCCTGATCTAGAGCAGTGGGGCTACACCGACGGCCGACTTGAGCCGCGCGGTAACATGACGCCTGACGACGTGCAGCAGTGGACCGAGGCAATCAACGAGGACAAGTAGCGGAAGAACCCCAAAGAAGAACTATTGCGGTCAGAAAACACATAACCTAGCTTTTATATCCGAACGTTTTTAGTCGGCTTCGCTTTGGATAAATTGCGTAATCTGTTCCAAAAACGGCTGGAATGAGTCGCGGTGCATGTTGTGGCCGCTTCGCTCGATCATGCTGACGGTAACGCGCGGCGATGCGTTCTCTTCCACCGTAGCGACGTGCTGACGGCTCCAAATCCCGCCAAATGCTGCATCGGCAAGGAGCAGCAGTGTTGGCACGTGAATATGATCGAGCCTGCTGACCATATCTACGCCTGCATTATCGACAAAAAATCCTTCAACGGCGGCACGCCGCGCAAGATGCCGAGCCTCCGTTTTCCACCATACATCGCAAGGATGCCAGCGTGGATTGAGCGCACGGATCTCAGCCAGCGCCTGCTCATTTCGTGGCAATCCAAGGCCTGCTGTAAACGATGGCAGAACCTGAGAAGGATCATCGCGCAATTTGAGTGCGGGATCTTCAAGGATTAAGAGCCGAGCATGTACTTGAGCTGTGTCGGCCGTTGCATGTACAAGCGCATTAAATCCACCCCATGAATGGCCCAAAATTATTGGATGCTCGATACCAAGCTCAACAAGCCAGCTATCGAGCAATTGCGCCGTGTGAGTAACAGCGTATCCATTGGGCGCATCGTCGGTCAGCCCATGACCGGGAAGATCAGGCGCGTACACCCTAAAGCCTTGTCGTGCAAGCGCTGGGCCAAGTCGCCACCACGACCATGCATCGCTAGTAACGCCATGCCACAGCACAAATGATGGTCCTTGGTCGCCCCATTGCAGAAAATGCCAGCGCATGCCACCAGCGGCAACCGTATGCTCTGACGGAGCTAGTCCCCCGTCACAACCAGCGCTGTCAATTGTTTCCATAGCATCTCCATTACCGAACAGAAAACACAGAACAAAGAACAGGTGAGATTTTCCGTCCTTTGTTCTGTGTTGGTTTGTTTCTGGTTCTTGCTGGGTTACTTTACGACAATATTTACCAGCTTGCCCGCAACAACCACAACCTTAACAATGGTTTTGCCGTCGAGACTTGCCTGCACCTTTTCGTTGCCAAGCGCTGTTTCTTTGATCTGCGCTTCCGGCATATCCACGGCAACGGTGATACGGTCGCGCAGCTTGCCGTTGACCTGAACTGCCAGCTCTAGCTCCTCGGCAATCGTCAGCGCCTGTTCGTACTCCGGCCATGCTTGCAGATGAACGCTGCCCTCACCGCCAGTGCGTGCCCACAACTCTTCGCTCAGATGTGGCGCTAGCGGAGCAAGCAGCAGTATCAGCGAGCGAGTCGCCTCATGCCAGGCGTCGCTGTTGTACACGGCAGTTTCACGCAAGCGGTACAGCTCGTTGACAAACTCCATCAACGCCGCGATCGACGTGTTGAATGAGAAGCGTTGAAGATCGTCGCCGACCTTTTTAATCGTGCGATGTGTTACGCGCCGCAGAGCCATGGGATCGCCGCCGCTTCCGCCCTTAGATTCTTCGGTCACAATGTGCCAGCAGCGGTTGATAAAGCGGACCGTGCCTTCAAGGCCACGGCTGTTCCATGGCCCGCCTTGATCCCAGGGTCCGATAAACATCAAAAAGGTACGAACCGCGTCCGCGCCATAGCGGCTCACGAGATCGTCGGGATCAACGACGTTACCGCGTGACTTGGACATCTTTTCGTTGTCCTCGCCGAGAATGATGCCCTGGTTGAACAGCCGCAGCATCGGCTCGTCGAAGTCGATCAAGCCAAGGTCGTGCATCACCTTGGTCCAGAAGCGCGTGTACAGCAAGTGCATCACCGCGTGTTCCGCACCGCCGGTGTATTGGTCAACCGGCAGCCAGCGCTTGCCGATCTCGGGATCGAACGGCGCAGTCTCGAAGTGTGGCGATAGGTAGCGGTACTGATACCACGACGAGTCGACAAAGGTATCCATGGTGTCAGTGTCGCGCTCGGCTGGACCGTTGCACTGCGGACAGGTTGTGAAGCGCCAGGTTGGATGCAGCTTCAATGGCGACTGACCGGTTGGCATGAAGTCCACATCTTCGGGTAACAGCACCGGCAGTTGCTCCTCGGGAACCGGCTGAGCGCCGCACTGTTGACAGTACACCATTGGGATTGGCGTGCCCCAGTAGCGCTGCCGCGAGATCAGCCAATCGCGCAGACGATAGTTAACTGCAGCTTTGCCTTTGTCGTGCTGCTCAAGCCACGCAATCGCCGCTTTGACACTTTGACCGTCGCCCTTGCCGGCGGGAATGCCATCGAGGGGACCGGAATTGACGATCGCGCCATCGCCGGGCCAGGACTCGGCCATAGTGCTGCCGTCAAACGTTTCTCCCTCGGGCTGCACAACAACCGTGATCGTCAAGTTATATTTGCGAGCAAACTCAAAGTCGCGCTGGTCATGAGCGGGCACTGCCATAATCGCCCCTGTGCCGTAACCCATCAACACATAGTCGGCAATCCAGATCGGAATACGTTCGTTGTTGACGGGATTGATCGCGTACGCTCCGGTCCAAACGCCAGTTTTTTCTTTGTCGGTGCTGAGACGCTCGATCTCAGTCTGACGACTCGCCGCCAGTTTGTACCCTTCAACATCAATCCGTTGGTTATCAGTCGTCAGCTTATCAACCAGTGGATGCTCCGGCGCAAGCACCATAAAGGTCGCGCCCCACAGCGTATCGGGCCGGGTGGTGAAGACTTGCAGCTCATCGCCCACTTCGGTGGTAAACGTAACATGCGCGCCCTCGGACTTGCCGATCCAGTTGCGCTGCATTGTTGCAATGCGCTCAGGCCATTCAACCTTGCTAAAATCAAGCAGTTGATCGGCATAGTTCGTGATCCGGAACAGCCACTGATCGAGGTCTTTTTTGATAACGGGGGTGCCACAGCGTTCGCAGCGGCGGTCATCACCCTTGACCTGCTCCCGTGCAAGCGTGGTGTTGCACGACGGGCACCAATCTACCGGTGCGAATGTACGATACGCCAAGCCCTTTTTGTAGAACTGGATGAAAAACCATTGGTTCCAGCGATAATATTCGGGGTCGCACGAAACCATCTGCTGGTTCCAGTCCACCATCATACCCATTGCGCGAAGCTGATTGCGCATGTAGTCGATGTTGGAATAGGTCCAGTGCTTTGGATTAATACCACGCTTGATCGCAGCGTTTTCGGCGGGTAAACCAAAGGCGTCAAAGCCCAGCGGAAAAAAAACATCGTGACCGCGCATCCGCATGAATCGAGCGTTGGTATCGCTGGGGCTGTACGCGTACCAGTGGCCCATGTGCAGGTTGCCACTGGGATATGGCAGCATTGTCAGCGCGTAGTATTTGGGCCGCTCAGGCTGTGGATGGAAGTGATAAATACCACTTTCTTCCCACTGCTGCTGCCATTTTTTCTCAACCGCAACCGCATCGTATCGTTCTGCCATGGGGTACTCCTATCAAGGCTTGAATTATCAGCCGTAGTATTTCGAGTCCTTAGTTTTGCTATGTCACCAGGCGTTTGTGCTCGGCCAGCTCTCGTAATCGGTCGGCTAGTTTGAGCAATTCGTCACGGCCTTGCAGGGGCTGAAGCCAATGATCAGGGATGGCGCTGTAGCCCCAGCGCGCCCCAGCCAATGCTCCTGCTACCGCACCCTGCGTATCCGCGTCGCCACCAAGGTTGACTGCGGCAATCACGGCGTCCTCAAAACTCTGGTTCGACAGCAATGCCCACACGGCGATGCGGAGCGTATCGAGCACATAGCCGCTGGTTGGCAGCGCGTCGGCGCGTGTATCGGGCTTGATCGTTTCAAGCACGTCGGCCACCTCAGCAGCGGCACGGTGTTCACGTCGAATACGATAGGCTACATCTTTGACCGCATCGCTCGGTGGCATATCGCGCAGCAGATGGTGAATCAGCAAGTTAATCGCAACGCTTCCGGTCCATGCACGCGAGTCGAAGTGTGTGATTAATGCATCGTCACGTGACGCATCCATTAGCCGTCGCTCGTCATACGCGTAGCGCAGTGCAATAGGTGGACAGCGCATAATCGTACCGTTGCCGGCGCTTTTGCCGTCAAGTTGTCGATGCGCGCCCATCGCCGCAGCCGGCAGCGAAACACCTTTTTCCCAGGCACGCAGCGCCAGCCGGGTAATATTACCAACATCTTTAGGCTTTGTTTCGAGCCAGGCGACATATTTTTGCGCTGTATGATCAACACTAAAAACTTCGTGTGCCACGATACTTTCGGTCAGGGCACGCGCCATCGCCGTATCATCGGTGGTTTCACCTGGCTTAAGCTTGAGCCAGCCGCCGCCGATCATTTTACGCACGCCGCCACCATAATTCTGTGCGATCTCAAACCGACTCTTGAATTCGACTGGCCCGCCCAGAGCATCGCCGACCGCAAGGCCGAGCAGGCAGCCGCGAAACTGGTCTTGTGTTAATGCCATAGTGTTACTCGCTGTATATGCTAGCGCTTTCAACCACGGTCGTACGTGTAGGCGATGAAGGATGACGCAGCCAAATGTTTTACTGCTGATCCCAAGTGCCCGACAAAGCTTGTCTATGCCGCAGGCTTTTGCGCGACGTAAATTAATCGTGTCGATGTTGCTGACGGCGTGCTTCCTTGCGGCGTGTGACATTCAAGCAGCTTCAGCCCTGCCTGCTCAATCGCTTCAACGATCTCGGTATCGGTATGTGCTCGCTGCAAATGCAGTTCACTGCCTCGTCGCCACACATCGTTCTCGATTTCGCGCGCAAACCAAATAATACGTCCTCTTGCAAGACCGGTACGCGCATTGTAGCGCAGCTGATTAAGCACCAGTGTATCTGCCGTGTCGGTGACAATGACATATTGGCCACGCCATGTTGTGGCGTATTCGTACGCTGTGTTCACATCGACAATAACAAAGCCTCCCGGCATGACCGACTGCGCCATGGTTTGCCAGCCTGCTTGTAGCTCTTCCTGGGAGGCAAGGTAATTGACTGTATCGTAGAATGCGGTTGCGAGTAACGCGTGAGGCGCTAAAAGTGGTTCCCGCAGGTCGCCTTGTTGATAACGAAGCGTTTCTGGCTGGTCGGTATGCTGCCGTGCCAGTGCCAGCATTGCGTTCGATTGATCGATCCCCAACACTTCCCAGCCTGCCGCCGCAAAGATACGCGCCGCTGATCCTTCACCACACCCCCAATCCACAACGCGACCTTGAAGGATGTCATGAGCACGCAGCCACGCTAACGACCAATGAGCCATCTGCTCGCTCCATGTCGCCTGCCCAATCCGTCGATAAATTGTTGCATATGTTTGGTAGTGCTTGGACATAACAAAAACCCCCGTCCCACACGAGGGACGAAGGCAAACTCCGCGGTACCACCCTTGTTAGCAACACATCATACGCCGGTTAACAACAGCTTTGCGTTGTCAATCGCTGATATATCACTCACTTGTATCGCTGTAACGGGCGGCTCCCGGCACGAGCTAGACGCGCTGCGCTTCACCAGTGCTGCCCGTGAGTGAGTTCGGCAAAGGGTTACGGCTTTGCACCAGCCAGCCGTTCTCTGAACGTGTGTGCCTACTACTCTCACGCGTTGCTTTAGGATCAAAGTGTACCATGCGTGAAATAGCACAGCAAATCTCTGCGCCGATGGAGATCGATGCTCTGAATATGTTGGAGCTTGGTTGACGTAAAGATGACAACGGGCAGTGAAGCAAAATCAGGTCGTGGGTTTCCCTCGATTGCAAGCAGTAATTTTTGTTCATTTTACGCATTTATACAACTACAAGCACAAAAAAGCCGTACTCCCGTAACCCTTTGCCTTGTGCTCCGTTTAACCATGTAGCAGTACCCGAGTACTAGTTCGCATACCAGTGGTTTTACACTGCGATATTCAATGTATGGTGCATCGTCCCGGCACGGAGAAAGATAGGGCGTTTTTAGATAAACGAATACGTCCAATATTGGACGAGGGAAAGAAATGAACCCGATATACAGAATATGGCGCTGGTTTCATATGCACCGATTACAAATGGGACTGTCGGTGCTTGGTTTGCTGGTGCTGGGTACGGTAGTTTGGCGTGCTACAAATCGAATAGATGCGTCGTTCTCGCCACCAAGTGCGACAGATCGTACCAGCAACGTTAATAACGGAGACGCGACGAACAGTCGTCAGCCACGAAAAGTTTCCGACGTTGTACTGGACTTTTTTGGGATGGAGCCACCGCAGAACAATGAGCCGGAAGAACAAAGTGCCGATACTCCAATTGCTGATTTCTTTGGCATTGAGCCAGGGCCAAGCCAGCCGGCGTTTGAGCAAGATCCAGAAAGTATGGTGGTGATAGCTGAACAAGCTCCTGTTGTACCCGCCAGAAACTCGGCTACTGCTGTGCCACAAAGTAGCTCTCCGCGCGTAACCCCAGCACGACCTGGCGCAGCCGCGATACCGCCTAGCACGACACCGCCGGCTCGTCGTGTAACGCCTACTCCAGCGCGTAAAGGAACGCAACCACAGCCTGCGCAGGAAGCTCCAAGGGCTGAGGCTACTCCTGTGGTTACACGTACCCCGAGCAGTGTTGTTGATCAGCCCGTTGCTGTTGTGACACCTGCCACGCCGACGCCTACAAAGCGGCCATCGGTTGATAGTGGCTCGCCCAGAGGAGCCGACGATGGCCAGCCATCAGCGCCAATGCCAACGCCAACGGCTGGTCGTACACCAACGCCATTGCCTGCCAAAACCGAAGAGCCCGCGCAGCCACGTAAGCCCGTAGCGGGACCGTCGCCTTCTCCTTCGGCTGTGCCAACAAACACGCCGATAGTTGAACGACCAACGGTCGCGCCAGCGCCGACGAATACGCCAGCGCCAACAAGAACGCCAGTCCCACCGACGAATACGCCTGTGCCAACAAGAACGCCAGCGCCAACGAGTACGCCAGCGCCGACGAATACGCCGGTTCCACCAACGAATACGCCAGCGCCAACGAATACGCCAGCGCCAACGAATACACCAGCGCCGACGAATACGCCGGTTCCACCGACTAACACGCCAGCGCCGACGCCAACGAGTAGTCTTCCGAATCAATATATTATTACGCCAACGGTTGAACCAACGGTTGAGCCAACGGTTGAGCCAACGGTTGAGCCAGTTCCGACCCTTACGCTACCAGCTGAGTTGCCATAAAACGAATATCACTAAATTGGATATGCCAGGAACGAAACTTGCCAAATAAATGACTCAACGTCAAACATTGGCAAGTTGTTGTTTTACGTGACATAATACAATCTATAAAACTTTCTGTTACCATTTGCCGTACGAAGTAATGCAAATTATTTACACTCTCAGTGAGTAGTAGATTAGTTAAATCAGAAGAGTTGACATGGTGGCGTAGTCGTTCATAGTCGATAACGATCATGTGATACATACGCAAACATGTCTGGGGAAGGATAAACAATGCAACGGCTGCGCATACGTGTGTTGCGACCCCTACAAGCAAAAGCACGCCTATTACTCATTGGCGGCTGCCTTGCTACCGTTGGAGTTGCCGTTTGGACACGACATACTGCTGGTACACCACCAGTAGATGCTTCTCAAATTGACCGAAAAAACAATCTTCGCCCAACTCCTGAGCCAGAATCTGTTGCATCGGCCGTACTGGGCTTTTTTGGTCTTGACCAAGCTCCGCCCTCTGCCGAACCTGAGCCAACAGCAGAAGGTATTCTTGATTTTTTTGGACTTCAAGAGGAGCCTGTTATTGCTCCTGAAAATCTTGACGATGAACCAACTCCGGAAACGCTGCCGGAAGGAGTAGTCACGGGTTCAACACCGACAGTTGTGGAACGTAAAGTGTCAACGCCGACTGCGGTAGGCCGTGGGATCGCGCCTACCCCTGCGCCAACGCAGCGAACAGGTGGAAGGCCATCACCATCACCTGCTAGACAACAAGTCCCAGCATCACCTGAGACTACACGTCCGTTGACACCGACAATTACGGCTCCAGGCAGCACAGCAACGCCTACGCCTGCTCGGCCAGCGCCAAGGACGGCGACGGCGACGGCTCAACCTACCACTGGACAGCCACGTCAGCCCGACAACGACGACAAGCCCGTATCATCGCCGACAAGGCCACCAGCGGCTACACGACCACCCGCATCCACAAACACATCGGAACCGTTGCCGCCAAAGCCAGCCACGCCAAAGCCAGCCACGCCAAAGCCAGCTGTGCCAACCGCAACGCCGCCACAGGCCGCGTTACCTGCTCCTAGCCCAAGTGCTCCAGGTAGCCCATCAGCTGTGCCCATTCCGAGCACCCCACCCGCGCCAGGACTGCCAGTGCCAACGTCACCATCAGTGCCGGTACCAACAGCTCCCATATCGCCGTCGCCAGTGCCGTCGTCAACGCCAGTGCCGTCGTCAACGCCAGTGCCGTCGTCAGCGCCACTGCCGTCATCAACACCGGTGCTACCACCGCCTGTCTTGCCTACCGCTGTTCCGGTTCCTTCACTTCCGCCTGTCTTGCCTACCGCTGTTCCGGTTCCTTCACTTCCGCCTGTGGTGCCGTCAGAAGTGCCACCCGTAGTACCAACGGAGGATGGGCCGAAAGACCCGAAAGACCCGAAAGACCCGAAAGACCCGAAAGACCCGAAAGACCCGCCGAGAGACCCAAAAGACCCGCCGAGAGACCCAAAAGACCCGCCGAGGGACCCGAAAAAACCCTAGTGATAGATCGGGACGGCGAACGGGGCTAGCAAATGCTAGTCCCGTTTTTGCTGCTAGGCATTCGTTGCTGTTGCGTTGAGGCAGAGCGACGAGTACACTACCGCACAAGAACATAGGTGCATCATGTATATCCTAGTTACAAATGATGATGGGGTGCAAAGCCCTGGCCTACTGGCGCTGCGTCAGGCGCTTGATACCATTGCGGAGACAGTGGTTGTCGCGCCGGAGCGTAACTGGAGTGCTGCCTCAGCCGCTCGTACACT
>JASKZZ010000178.1 GCA_030147335.1 Herpetosiphonaceae bacterium
GGCCGAATGCGGCGAGCCGCTGCAGATCGGCAGCGATGTGTCCCTGGATGTTCCTGGGATCGGCGGCGTGAACGCGCAGGTGCGTTGGCAGATCGGCCGCCGGATGGGCGGCATGTTCGTTGATCCGATCAGCCTCAACCGGTGCGAATGGACCGCGGTGCAAACGGAGTCGCCACTCGAAACGGCCTGAACCGCTTTAGAACCGGCTCGGCTGCAGCCGCAACGGGTTGAGGCGGTAGAATCGGCCGATGGTGCGGACGGCGGGACTTGAACCCGCACTCCAGGGTCTGGAAACAGATTTTAAGTCTGCTGCGTCTACCGATTTCGCCACGTCCGCTTGGCGTACGCGATAGCGGGAACCGGCATCGGGTTGGAAGCGGGAAATGGACGCCAAGCGAAGGCGAATTATTCCGCCGCCTGAACATCCTGCAGGTTCAGCCGCTCGCGCATTTCCTTGCCAGGCTTGAAGTAAGGGACACGCTTGGCAGCGACGTCGACGGCATCGCCGGTGCGCGGGTTGCGGCCCTTGCGCGCGTCTCGGTCGCGGGTGGAAAAAGCGCCGAAGCCGCGAAGCTCCACACGGCCGCCGCGCTGCAGCTGATCGATGATCGAGTCGAAAAAGGCGGTGACCACGCGCTCGATCTCCTTGACCGTCAGATCAGGGTGATCTTCACACAGCTTCTGCACAAGCTCGGAACGGATCAAGGTAAGTCCCCCACCAGATGATGATCAAAAGCGCTAACTAGCAGCCGCCCCCAAGCCGCTACCGCAGATTGATTGCACCAAATCGAAGTGAAATCAACACGTGACGTCAAAAAACGGTCGGCGGAAATGCCTCGTTTCGGTGCGGGTGAGCTTGGAAACACCGGTAACAAGATGCGCCGCGCCTGTTTCCAGCGTAATTGCCCGCTCTGCAACCACTGGCTGCGATGCAACCAGCTTGAAGCCAAACTGCGCGTCCGGAATCAAATCGTTTAGTCGCAGCGTGGATCGGCTGCGCGGCGCGAACGTCGTCGTCTGCGTGATTGGGGCTGTGCCGTCAGGATAGAACGTGAGCGTTGCGGCAACCTCCTGCGGCTGCGGATTAACCACCAGCAGCAATGTTTGCGTATCGGTAACCGTTGTGCCCTCGCTAAAATACCAGCTGCGAGCAGGAGTGTTCGCTCCAGTACTTCCCAGGATTTCACGGCCAATTATCAGTCGACGCTCGGACAGCACAGTTTGGTCGGACTGAATATCCAGACCCAATGTTGTTGTTTCGGGTATGGTCGTATTAAGCGTCACATCGACCCGCTGGCCCGGCGGCACGACAACGGTTCGCCGCTCCTCGCCACTTGGCAAAAAGGCTGTAAGCGTGGTGCGGGCCTCGGCCGTGCCGGGGTTATACAATGCAACCGCTTCAGTCACACCCGCAGTGCTGCCTTCAGCAAACAAGGAACGTGAGCGCACAACGGCGCGCGAAATCGCCGGGCGCAGCTCGCTAACCAAGTCTTTGAGCCGCTGGGGAGCGTCGGCCACTGCTTCAACTGCTTCCGGCTCCACACGATAACTTGCCGATAGCCAGGCCAGCATCTCGATCAAACGCGCTTGTGCTGCTTCACTGACCCCTTCGGCCTCGGCATTTGCCAGCACCGCAATCCGTACCGTACCGGATACTTCGCCGGTGATCCGCTGGCTTACACTACCACGGCCCTGATATATGTTGCCCTGACCGTCGATTAAATAATGATATGGCAAATCGGTCTGGCCAAAAATTGTTTGGCTAACCCATTGGAGGGCACGTAATGTCGCCGGTGGATTCGGATCATCGACTGGCGCGATCACCTGGGCCAGCTCAACCCGTCGTGGTTCTTGCCGCGGTCCTGCTGGTGGCGGTTCCGTCGCAGCCCAATCGCTTCGCGCAATCGTTTGTGGCGCAGGTGTAAGCGAGGGTGGTCCGACAAGCGGAACCCGACCAATAATATCTGTAAGATTTGGGCCAGTTGTCGAGCTGATATAACTTAACGTGATTTGATCGAGTATAGGGGAAGTGTTTTGGCTGGTAAAGCCAACTCGATACTGAAGATAGCTGGTGAACAGCCGAAATACAAAGACTTGCGAAACATTGCTTGTCTGCGAACGTGTTGATGTGCTTGGAACCGCCCGCCGCCACTCATCCCAATTCTGGCCATCGGTGCTACCGCGTACGTCCACGGTTAGCCCCTGTTCTCCCGCTACTGAAGCCTGCCATTGAACAACACCGGCATTAAAGCCGAAAGGAGCTTGCAGCGTCGTTGAAACATACTCGCCGCTCGTTTGTCCATCCTGCAAGCGCAACACGCTGCCTTCAACAAACGTATTGGCAAAGCTGCCCGGTAGCCAGTCGTTGACTTCGCTATGCGTCCAAGCGCCAGTTTGAATTGGAGGGGCTGTTTGGCGCAGCGGCGCGGCGAATGCGGCAAGCGGCACAAGCGCAAGCATCAACGGCAGCAAACGACGCATAGCTTCATCCCTTCACGCCAGCGTGATAAACCAAAAGGGACGCCCCGACCAAACATCGCGAGCGTCCCTTCAGCTGTTGTTATTTTTGCGGCTTAAGCGCCGCTGCCTCGTAGTCGTTGTCCGAGTCCCACAACGCCCAGCCAGTTACACCGTTCGCAGCGTTTTTCTCGGCGGCATCGATCTGTGCGCGAACTTCTTTCGGCCCATACCGAACAATATACTTGTCGGGCACCCAGATTAGCGTGAAATCTTGCAGCCATGGCCGAACCTTGGCACGACTTGCCTCGCCTTGCAGCTGATCCTTGACCTTCTGCATCGAGAAGTCTACCAACTCAAACGGATGCGCCCCTGGGTTTTCAAAGCCAAGCTCGCCAAACACAAAATGTGATGGATACACCATAGGATACACATAGTCGGAAAACTTACCCATGACCTGCAAGTTCTGACCAATGTTCGGCTGCGGTTTCCAGGCGACATAGCCAAACACATCAACGCTGAAGTAGGCTCCAGCTCCATTGATTGCCCGATGCGCGCGTTCCATGAACCGACCAATGTTGTTGTACATCTCATCGGGGTTGTTGCGCCAGTCGCGTGGACCCTTGAACTTGGTTCCGGTCAGGTCGCCGTCTGACGGGAAGCGAATGTAGTCGAACTGGATCTCGTCAAAGCCGAGTTGCGCCACTTCAACGCCCAGCTTGATGTTGTAATCCCACACCCGCTCATCATATGCGTCCAGCCATGCAATGCCAAAGTCGGCAAACCAGGGCTTACCATCCTTCTGCACGTACCAATCGGGATGCTTTTCAAGCAGCGCGTTATCGTGAGCAAAGATGTGGATACGAGCGATCGTATAAATGTTGCGCTTTTTCGCTTCCGCTAGCATCTCTCGAATCGGCATGTAGTCCGCCGATGTTTCCGCCTCAACGATCTCGGGTACCTGGGATTGATAGTAGATAAAACCGACATCAGCCAGGTTGTCGGACTTGATGTCAAGCACCACGGCATTAAGCTCGGTGTCGTCAATAATGTCGTAGTATTCCTTAACTGTGTCCATGCCGTACGATGCGACATTAGCCTTGACGTAGAGTGCCTTCGCGTCGAACTTTTCGAGCTTAAGCTCGGACGCAAGCTCACCCTCGGTCACTTGAGTCTCGCCACGCCGATATCCAGGCAGCAGCGCCTTAATGTATGCGCCTTCGGGCACGTTTTCCAACGTGTACCGGCCCTCAGTATCGGTACGGGTAAAGGCAATATCGGTTCCGCTGATCGTTTCAGTTGCTAGCACGGTCACTTCAGCTAACGGCTTACCATCACTGCTGTCAACCACAGTGCCTGCGATCACATTTGGCCGAAGCGTCGCGTCCAACGTTGTTGCCTGCGGCAGTGGCTGCTCCAATCCGTCGTAGCCTGCGCCCTGAAATGCAACCTGTCCTTCTTCGGGGACGTTCATTAGCTCATATGCGCCGTCAGGGCCGGTCTTTGCCGTAGCATCGCCCACGCGCACTTCAATATCGGCCAGTCCCTTACCGCTGTATTTATCTTTAACAACGCCGCGTAGTACGGTTGGCCGCAGTTCCATCTCGTGCGCTGTTTTGCGACTAATATCAGCTCGCGTTTCGGCGTAGTTAGGTGCCGTTATCGCGATCTGAAAGGTCTCCGGCAAGCTGCTCAGCGTGTACGAGCCGTCCGCGCCAGTAGTAGCGCTGATCGTTTCCGAAGCTGTAATTTGCGCATCGGCAACGGGTTGGCCGGTAAACGCATCCTTGACCACGCCGCTCAGCGTATTTGGCCTAATCATCGTTTCCAATGTAACCGTTGTTGGCTGTGTTTGGACAAGCTCAGGCTTCTCGGCCAAATTTACTGTTGTCGCTTCGTATCCAGGCGCCTCAACGGTAAGCGTATCCTTAGCGCTCCATGCTTGAGTCGTGTAGGTACCAGCATCGTTGGTGGTAATCGGCTGCTCCTTACCAAAGGTAAGATTCGCATTTTTTACGGGCTGATTTGTGTAAGCGTCGATCACCCGACCGTCAAGTGTGACCTTTGGCGTACCACACGCCGCCAGAACAAACAAAACGACGACCAGGATCGGCGCGCGTCGCAACAAGGGAACGAACATGGAAAAGCAAGCTCCTGTGGGGTTCTAACGAAATCTGCGGTAGTGTAGTTGTAACACCCGCCGCTGTCAAGCTTATTATCCCTGGCTTTCCGCTGAAACGCAACCCTTTCGAATGATTACAACCTTGAGGTGGCATAGGTTGTATCTGACAATCATGTGCGTTAATTCGTCGGAATGCAGGAACAACAAATACCAGATCATGCTTGTTAATTGGTATTGCCCGGCAAGCATTGTTGTTAGCTCACCTGATTATTTCTGTCATTTGGTAGTAATCAAGCCGATAAATGGAGTATGGTATGCTGGCGCGCAGGTGAAATAAACTTCAACGTACTTTTATACCAAGGAGTATTTCGGTGCGTCCGTTACAATTGCTGTCAATTGTTCTCCTCAGTGCTGCCGTAGTGGTACCGGCATCTACCCGAGCAGTCGAGTATTCCCCAGAATTTCAGTCCAACTACATAGAGCTACCCGTCGATACAACCAGTGCCGTGAGAAACGAAACTGCGGCCATTGCTTTGTCTGCGGATGTTGCATTGCGCTGGGCAGCTGATGATGCGCCGATAGCCGGGGGAGATACAAGCCGGACCTGGACATGGGGACCGCACGTTTTTCGTAGCGCTGTGGAGGCGTACACGGAGTCGCCCCAAAACGCGCGTCGTGTATGGTATCTCGATAAGGCGCGCATGGAAATTACGCACCCCGAGCTAGACACCGAAGACACATGGTTCGTAACATCCGGGCTGCTGGTGCGCGAGCTAATGAGTGGCAAGCTCCAAACCGGAGATGGCAATTACGAAACGCGGGACATAGCCGATGTTCCAATAGCTGGCGACCTGGACGCGCCTGTTGACCAAGCAATTACCTTTGTTGATCTTCAGCCACTTGCATCGCTTGATAACAACAATCGTGCTCCGAATCGCACCGACTATGACGCGGCAATTGTTGAAGTTTTGACCAAAGGTGGAGTGGTGGCGCAAGAAGAGCGCTTGCTGCAATACGATGTTCATTTGCGGGCCTACGACGATGTGCTGGGCCATAACATCGCGCATGTTTTCACCGATGCATTGCCCGCCGACAAGCTGCTGTATGTTGCCGGCCGTCCTTTGACCGAGCCTTACTGGATTACGGTTGCGCTTAATCGCCAGCCAACCGACGTGTTGGTTCAGGCGTTTGAGCGGCGCGTGTTGACATACACTCCGTCCAATCAAATGGGTTGGCAGGTTGAATGGGGAAACGTTGGACGACAGTATGCCCAATGGCGGTATGGTAGTCCCGCGGAAGGCCAGCCGCTTGACCCAATCGTCGCTCTGGACGCAAAGCCGGCGATCCGCAACCTGGAAGCGTTATCGCCACAGGCTGCACGAATTGCCGAAAAGCGCAAGGGTCTTGTAGCCGTTGCCGTATTCGACATGAGCAGCGGTGACATTTATAGCATTAGCGGCACCCGTAGCTTCCCAATGTACAGCACGGCCAAAGTTCCAATCATGCTCGGCGTGCTGAACAAGGTCCACCGCGAAAAGCGTTCCATCACCAATGGAGAGCATAATCTGATTCGCAGCATGATTCAGGTCAGCAACAACGACGCTACTACCCAGCTGATCATTCATGCGGGAGGTGCGGCGGCGGTTAATCGCTACCTCAATGCCATTGGCATCCAAAACACAACAATGAATAACGACTCGTGGGGCTACAGCACGACCACAGTTCAGGATATGGCACGACTGATGGCTAAGCTCGGCAACTGCACGATCCTCAACGCTGAACTATGCCACTACGCGCTTGAAGTGATGCGCGATGTTACTCGCGGCCAGCGCTGGGGCGTTAGCGCAGGACCACCCGAAACGATGTCGGTAGCATTGAAGAACGGCTGGTTTCCCGAGGGCGACGGCTGGACGATCAACTCAATGGGTTACGTCAAAGGTAAACGCTTGAGGTACGCCATCGCAGTGTACACCAGGCCGAATAGCTCCATGCGTTACGGCATCGACACCGTTGAAGCGATTTCCACTGAGATCTACGCGGCGCTCAAGTAGACACGTGAATTTCAATATATGACGTGAATTGATCGTTGTGGTTGCCGACGAACGGGAGCCGTGTTAAGCTGCATCCGTTTCAACCCAATGAGGAAAAGCTATGGCACTTACTGTTCAGCTGCGCGAAGTTATTCCGCAGCAAATGCTTGACGAACATTACGAGCATATTCAAGATTTTCTGCTGCAAGAAGGCATTCGTCCAAATGAGGACGATCTGGGCGCGACACTGATGAGCGAACGCCAGGTCAAAGAATTGCTGGAAGAGCTAGCCAGCAATATCGAAGACTAACGCCGGGAGCGACCGGGCGCAAGACGGAAGGTTCGCATGACGCAGCAGAACGAAACAGATACAGAGCGGCCCACCGATAGGACACGCGGCGACCATATTGTCGTGCGCGGCGCTCGTGAACACAATCTCAAGAATATCGACGTTGATATACCCAAGAACAAGCTCGTGGTTATTACCGGCCTGTCGGGTTCGGGCAAATCCACGCTTGCGTTCGATACAATCTTTGCCGAAGGCCAGCGTCGCTATGTCGAATCGCTCTCGGCCTATGCGCGGCAATTCCTGGGTCAACTCAACAAGCCTGATGTTGACCATATCGAGGGCTTATCGCCGGCAATCGCGATCGACCAAAAGTCGACCACGCGCAATCCACGCTCCACAGTTGGAACTGTTACCGAAATATACGATTACTTGCGCCTGCTGTATGCCCGTGTCGGCACGCCCCACTGCCCAATCTGCGGACGGGTCATCCAGCAGCAAACACCTCAGCAAATAGTTGATGCGCTGTTGTCGCTGCCGGATCGGACTCGGCTGCTCGTGCTTGCGCCGCTGGTTGACAACAAAAAAGGTGAGCACCAGAAGGTGCTGGATGACGCGCGTAAGGCCGGTTTTGTGCGCGCGCGTGTCGATGGCACGGTGTACGATCTAGACGAAGACATTCAGCTTGAAAAATACAAAGCGCACTCGATTGAGGTCGTCGTCGACCGTCTGGTTATTCGCCAGCCGGACCAAGAAACAGAGACTGAAAACGAAAATCCGCAGACAGCGCCCAGCATTCTTGATCATCCTGATCGTGTTCGCGTCACAGACTCAGTGGAAACAGCGCTCAAACAGGGGAGCGGCGTCTTGATCGCCCAGATTGTTGACGGCGATGAACTACGTTTTTCCGAACATTACGCCTGTCCCGAACACGGAGCGCTGGCGTATGGTCCGTTCGAGCCACGTGATTTCTCGTTCAACAACCCTCGCGCCGCGTGTGAAGCATGTGGCGGTCTTGGCACCGTGCTTGAAATCGATCCTGACCTTGTTATTCCTGATCGCACTTTATCGATCTCCCAAGGAGCTATTGCACCGTGGTGGCGAACTGGTCGCAATGCGCGCCGCTACTTCGAGGAACTACTTGGCTCAGTCGCGCAGCACTACGGCTTCGATTTTGACACGCCTGTTGTCGAGTTGCCGTCGAATGTGATCAACGTCATGTTGTACGGCTCTCCCGATCCGATGCCGCTGCGCTACCACATCAAAGGACGCGTCCATACTGTTAACACACCGTTTGAGGGGGTGATGCCCTACCTTAAACGTCGATTAAGTGAAGCAACCGACGAAACATCGACGGATATGTTTACACAGTATATGAGTCCACGTTTATGTGGAACGTGCAATGGCAGACGTTTACGACAGGAGCCGCTCGCTGTAACCATCCATCAGCGCAATATTGCCGAAGCATGTACGCTTGCAATTGCCGACTCGCTCGAGTGGTTTACCGGTTTGCTGGCCAACACCGTGGACACAGGCAGCGCCCCAGATTCAGTATCAAGCATGCCGCTTCTAGCCCGCCAGCGAATGATCGCCGAACCAATCGTGCGTGAGGTACGCGCTAGACTGCAATTTCTGCTTAATGTTGGATTGGACTATTTAACGCTTGACCGAACGGCAGCCACACTTTCCGGCGGCGAAGCCCAACGTATCCGGCTTGCAACACAGATCGGGTCGGGCTTATCCGGTGTGCTGTATGTACTGGACGAGCCAAGCATCGGTCTGCATCCACGCGATCACGACCGCTTATTGCAAACGATTGTTGGGCTGCGCAATCTTGGTAATTCGGTGCTGGTCGTTGAGCATGACGTTGACACAATGCGCGCCGCCGACTTTTTGGTGGATGTCGGGCCAGGCGCGGGCGAGCATGGTGGCGAGATCATCGCTTCAGGGACGCCGCAGCAGGTGATGCAGGCGCCCAACTCGATTACCGGTGCGTTTTTGAGTGGACGCCGCTCAATTCCGGTGCCGGGTCATCGACGCGCTGGTAGTGGCAACCAGTTGGTGGTTGAAGGAGCGCGTGAACACAATTTGAAGGATCTAACAGTCACGCTGCCATTGAGCACACTTATCTGCGTAACAGGCGTTTCAGGCTCTGGTAAATCGACGTTGATCGAAGATATTTTGGGCCGCAAGCTGCACCAGCACTTTTACAACAGCCGTGCCCAACCCGGCGCGCATAACCGTATTCTTGGACTGGAACATCTTGATAAGGTGATTGGCATCGACCAGTCACCGATTGGCCGTTCGCCGCGCTCCAATCCGGCAACCTATACCAAAATGTTCGATGCAATGCGCCAGCTGTTTGCTCAAACCCCCGAGGCGCGTGCTCGTGGTTACAACGCCGGACGATTTTCATTCAACGTCAAAGGCGGTCGCTGCGAAAATTGCAAGGGCGAGGGCATGATCGAGGTCGAAATGCAGTTTCTGCCCGATCTGTTTGTGCCGTGCGAAGTATGTAATGGTGCTCGCTATAATCGTGAAACACTTGATATTCGCTATCGAGGCAGAAACATAGCCGAAGTGCTGGAAATGACCGTCGAGGAGGCCCGTGGATTTTTTGAACGCATTCCAGCGATTCACGGCAAGCTGCAAACGCTGCGCGACGTTGGCCTCGATTATCTGCGTTTAGGGCAGCCCGCAAACACGTTGTCGGGCGGTGAGGCACAGCGAATCAAGCTGGCAAGCGAACTAGCGAAGCGTTCAACTGGTCGCACGATCTATATCCTTGACGAACCCACGACTGGTCTGCACTTCGCCGATGTCGAGCAGCTATTGGGTGTGCTGCAACGATTGGTTGACACCGGCAATACCGTAGTTGTGATCGAGCACAACCTCGACATTATTAAGAGCGCCGACTGGGTAATCGACATTGGGCCGGAAGGTGGAGCCGCTGGAGGTGAAGTGGTTGTCGCCGGCACACCGGAAATAGTTGCTACCCATCCACGATCGTACACTGGCCAATATCTTCAGGCTGCTCTGCCATAAGATTAAACGAGAATCATGGTTGCAAACCGCTACTGCGCACAATCATAGGATACGTTTCGCCACGCCCTCCATCACGCGTCCAGAAGTACTACGAAAGCTTCCCCCTGCGGCACAGGTCGAGCAGTTGACGCTGTATTACACGCCTATGTAGAATGACCTTCACAAGCATTCAACCTGCATCCATGTCCCTCGACTTAAGGAGCTTTGTTATGGCCGCGGCGAATCCGAGTGTTCAGCACACTGATCTCGAACCACGCTTTTATCCTAATAAAATTGGTCGTCTTACCCTGCTCAGCCTGGAAGATGTTATGGGCCGCAACGGCGTTAATGCGTTGCTCAACCTGGCAGGCGCGAAGCAGTGGGTCAACAGTTTTCCCGCGAACGACTACAAGCGCGAAATTGCCTACTCCGATTTTGCGTCGGTTATGGAAGCGATGGAGACGATGTATGGTGTGCGTGGTGCGCGCGGCATGGAGCTTCGGGCAGGACGCTACGCCTTCAACCTGGGATTGAAAGAGTTTGGTCCGCTGCTGGGCGTAGGTGATCTTGCGCTCAAGCTGATGCCGATGACGATTAAGATGAAGATCACGCTTAATCTTACGGCGCGCACCTTTGCGAGCTATGCCGATCAGCCAACACGCGTTGAAGAGCGCAAGGGTCAGTTCCTATATATCATCGAAAAATGTCCGGTGTGCTGGGGCCGCCATACCGATAAGCCGTCGTGCTTCATAGCACAAGGCATTCTTGAAGAAGCGTTAAGCTGGGTTACTGGCGGGCGCAATTTTAAGGTCGAGCAGATTCAAGGTCGCTCCGTGGGTGCTAGCGAGTGCATCTGGTCAATTGACAAAGAGCCTGTCGACTAGCTGTAAACCGCACGCGCCGAGGACAGATAGGTACTGGCCCAACTAAGGACTGATGACCGCCGCTCCATTCATCTTTGTGTAATGTTTGCCATTGTTGCAGCCGGTGCATCCCCCTACACTTGAACCATTCGCCACCGACAATGGAGCCGTATTGCTCCACCGCCGCGAAAATTGATGGATGGAGTACAGTTGCTATGAAGCGTGTCGTTTTGCGTGAGCCAGAACCAATTGCGCCATTTGGAGAGCCGGCTCGTGAGCTGCGCATCCTGAATAAGCCGTTGTGGCTGTTGCAGCGCGATCTGCTGGCTCGCTATTGTCAGAGCACGCTGGAAATCGATCAGCTCGATGAACTGCCAAGCGGCGATGTTGAGATGCTGGTACACAAAGATAATCAGTTCTTCAATGCACCACTCATTGAAACATTTATCGAGGCCGCGCGACAACGCGGCAAGGCGTGCCAGCTCGCATTTGCCCTTGACGACCTCGCAATTACCACACATGCACTTCGACTGCAAGAAGGTGTCCGGCAAAAAGGCAATGTGTATGTTGCCGATATTTTCTACTTTCCACACGGCATTGTCGACGATCCAGAGCCTTTGGTAGTCGCTACCGAACCTCGCGAGATGGGCTACTACCATATTCCATCGTACATGGCGCCTAATCATGGCGATCTGACATATCAAATTCCGCTGCGTGCCTTTTTGTCGATTGAACACTGGATGCATGTGTTCATTGCGAACTCGCCGTTTGGCGTCTTTTCGTGGGCGCGCAAGATGGAACAAGAGGTTGAGGAAAGCTGGAAATCGAAGCTGCGAGTGGGTGTGCGCGCCTTTTTGGAGCGCAAGCACTTTTTACAATGCTCGGCATTGGTGCAGGTCGGCAAAAATTGCTCGATTGATCCGACAGCCATTATTCAAGGACCGACAATCATCGGCAACAACGTACATATTGGCGCTGGGGCGGTCGTGGTATCAAGCCTAATCGGCAACAACGTCACGATTATGCAAGGCTCGCAGGTGATGTTGAGCGTCGTCTCGGATCGCTGCTATCTGCCGTTCAACGCCAGCCTGTTTATGACAACCTTGATGGAAAACTCGATGGTTGCACAGTTGAGTTGCTTGCAAATGTGTGTTGTTGGTCGCAACACATTTATTGGCGCCGGTAACATTTTCACCGACTTCGATTTGATGGGCAAGCCGATCAAGACGATGTGGAAGGGCGAACTGCACGAGATTGGCACTCCGGTGATCGGCTCCGCAGTTGGCCACAATGTCAAAATCGGATCCGGCTTTGTTGTGTATCCGGCGCGCATGATCGAATCCGATACAGTGCTGGCGTATGCAGACGACCATGCGGTGATACCAAAGAATGTTAAGTCGGGCGTGTACACTCGTCCACCGGTGTTCTACCCGGATCGTGATCCGCGAACAATGCTTGACGACCAATTAGTGAGTCGCTAATCCTTATCTCTATTTGTCAACAGCCAGGAGACAACCACGGTGGCGAAAGATACATTGCTGATCGTTGAAGACGCGCCCGACATTCAGATGCTGCTCAAAATCTACTTCTCGTCGCAGGGCTACGACGTACATGTAGCCGGACGAGGGTCAGAAGCGCTTGAGCTTGTGCGTAAAAAGCTGCCCAATCTTGCACTGCTCGATGTTAACCTGCCCGACATGCTCGGCTACGACATCGGCAAAGCGATTCGGGCCAATGCTCGCACGCGGCACTTGCCAATTATCTTTTTGACTGCGCGCACCGAGAAGCAGGACATGATGATTGGGCTGGGCGAGGTTGAAGCCGAAGCATATATCGCCAAGCCGTTCGATATTGAGCTGCTGCATCTTGAAGTGCGCAACACATTGAAGCGCGCACGACAAAAGAACCAGACCCATCCTGTTACAAATTTGCCAACAGCAGATGCCGTCAACGAACAGCTGCGTACCCTGTTGAGCAGCAAGGGCTGGGCACTAACCATGATGCGCGTCGAGCAGTTTGATGCCTTCACCCAAGTATATGGCGCTGTTAGCGGCGAGGAAGTGCTTAAGTTTATGGCGCTTCTGCTCAACGAAATCGTTGGCGAGGTCGGCCAGCCCGAGGATTTTGCCGGCCAGATGGCAACAGGCGCTGAGTTTATTTTGGTTGCATCGCCGGAAAGCAGCCGAACGATTGCCAAGCGATTGGCCGAGCGCTTCGATGCCGAGATCAGCCTGCACTACAATTATCGCGACCGTAAAAATGGCTCTATGAAAATCAGCGACGCAAACGGCGTTGAAACTACAGTTCCCTTGATGGCGCTGGCAATCGGCTTGCTTGATCACACCAAAGGCCCGTTCTACGACATCCGTGAGCTTACCGAAGCAGCCGAAACAGCGCGACAAAGCGCCCGTTCAACCGTCAGCAGCACCGGCAAAAGTGCAACCTTTATCGCCTAAGATAATCCATGCCGATTAAGCTTTTATCGCCTCAAGCTGGCTTCCAAGCCATTGCCGCCTTAGCGCGTTGGTTACCGACTGCTCCCGCTGGCGTTTCGTCACGGGCTGCCGGTATCACGACGTTGCTCGCCGACGAGCTACCTGCGTTCCGGCTCACGCTTGCCGTCGAGCATCATGACTCGTGGGAGCTACATGGTGTTGCTTCACGCGACGCGCGCCTATGGCTTGCGCAGTTAGCGGGACAAGCAAACGATGAAGATACATCCGACGCTGAACGCCGAGTATCGCCGGTACTGCCTTCCCGCAGCAATATAATTATGCTGTTGGACAATACTCGCGTAGCTATCGCTGTTTGGAACAAGGCGTTTCCTCCCGCGGCCTTTGAGGCGCTAACAGCGCAGATAAGCCTTATCTTTTCTCCCACGCAGTTGGCTGCTCCCATTCCAAGCACTTCGGACCATCAGACCCGCGAGCTTGAGGCATTGCAGCATATTGCCCATGAGCTGAATGCGACCCTTGATCTTGACCATGTACTCAATGTGGTACTTAACGAAGCATGCGCTGTCACAGGCGCGTGCTTCGGCGGCATTGCATTACATCATGACAGCGACGAACTACGTTATGTCAATGTTGGTGGACCAGATCAAATAGCTGCCCAGCGACTGCGCCAGGTCGGTCCAGCCGATATAGCACATGAGGTGATCCAGCTTGGGCAGTCGCTGGTTGTACCAATTACAGACAGTCCCACTGATAGCACCGCGTCATCTGGCTCGATGTTGGTCGTACCGATTCGCTACGGTGACAGTATTATTGGTCTGATCACACTCTTCTCGAATACTGCGCATACCTTTTCCGAGCGCCACGTACCGTTTATGCAGCTCCTTGCTGATCACACAGCGGTTGCGGTCGGCAACGCTGAACATGTTACCGAACAGCTACGTCAACGTGAGCTACTTCAACAACGTGCAAATGTGCTGACCGAGGTACTGGAAGTTGGTCATCTGCTGCGAGCTGACCGTGCCTTGACCGATATGCTGACTGATATTGCTTATGGCATTGTTAATGCGGTTGGTTTCCGCTCGGTGATTATCAATCTGCGCAACGAAACCGACGATCCGTTTTTCAATCCGACGGCGTTTGCAGGTGTGTTGCCGGATGACGTTGAACGGCTGCGCAACGAGCCAATTCCGGCAGAGATTGTTACCAGATTATGCAACGACCAGTGGCGGTTAAGCTCTTCATACTTGGTGCCTGACAATAACATTAATGATGTGTTCCGTGAAGAACTTGCTCGTTTGACCACAACCACGGTGCTTGATCAGCGTCAAAGCCACGAGTGGCAAGCGAACGATATGTTTGTTACGCCTTTGATGAGTTCGTCGGGAGAGATGATCGGCTTTATCTCCGTCGACGATCCATTTGATCGGCGTCGTCCAAACCGGCGTACAGCGGAAGCAATCGAAATTTTCGCAAATCAGGCGATAATTGCCGTTGAAAACGTGCGCCTCTACAACGACTCACAAAGACGTCTTGCAGAACAAAATGCGCTCAATCGTATTCAACAAGCGATTAGCGCATCTCTCGACGTGCGGCACATGCTGCGGGCTGTGTACGCCGGCCTACAAAGCGCACTGCCGATCGACTCGTACTACAGTCTGATCTACGACCAGGATAATCCTGATATCGGCGTGTCGGTCGGGGTTGACGAGGGCGTTTGGAGCGAAGATCAGATCACCGGCTTGTACCATTACCGTGGTCTTCATGCTTACATGATGAAGCAAAGGCAATCACTGCTCTTCAATGATTTGCGTACCGAGCGGCTGAACTTACCCAGCGAATTTCATGTTAACAGCTTTGGCAATGATACCAAGCGCTCCGCGTCATGGATGGGAGTACCGTTGATCGCGCCCGACAACGAACTCATCGGCGCTTTATCTGTTCATTCATACACACCTAATCGATTCATCTCAAACGACCTGGCCTTTCTCCAAGCCGTCGCGCATCAAGTCGCGATCAGCTTCCAAAACGCGCGCTTGTTTGCCGAGCGAGAACGTCGCCTGCACGAAGTCAATGTTGTTAACGAGCTAGCCCAGGCGCTGGCAGCCCCAATCAGCCTTGATGAGTTGGCAGAAGTGTTGTATTCGCAAATCAATCAGGCGCTCGACGCAACCTCGGTAGTTCTCGCGGTTCATGATCGCAAGAATGATTTGCTTGAATTCCCACTGGTGGTCGAGCGTGGACAGCGCCGAGCTACGCCATCATCGCGCAACATTCAAGGCATAGCTGAGTATATGCTGCACACGCACCAGCCACTTCTGCTCAACGATGATGTAGCGAGCCAACTACGTGACCTTAACGTCCTTGTATTTGGCGATCTTGCGCTGAGCATAGCGGCAACACCACTCCTTGTCGGGGACGCAGCGGTTGGCGTACTGCTGATGCAAGACTACGAGCGCGATCATGCATTTGGTCACCACCAGCTTGCCTTATTGCAAGCAATCGCAGTCCAGATCGCATCGGGCATTGAAAAAGCGCGCCTGCTGCAAGAACGAGAGCGGCAGATTGCACAGATGCAAACGTTGAACAACATCGGCAAGGTCACAAGTCTAACGCTTGACCTTAACGAAATGTTCATTGATATGTACATTGAGCTTAGTCGCTATCGTAAAATTGATACACTCCTGCTGAGCGTGTGTAATCCCACCAATTACCAAATGCTGGACATGATCACAATCGATAATGGCCAGATGCACCATATTGACCAACAAGCCCCGATTCAGCCCAATAGCTATACAGATGTGGTCATGCGCACAGGAGAGCCATTAGTAGTTCGTGATGCTCGCGAAGAAAAAGCGATGTACGGCATTGAGGTATTCCTGACGGGACGGGGCTTTGAGCCGTTGTCGTTGGTGTGCGTGCCGTTGTTAAGCAGGTCGGGACAACCCTGTGGTATGCTCTCGATGCAAAGCTATACCGCAGGCGAATACGATCTGCGCGACATTGACTTTCTGACCAACGTCGCTAACCAGATCGCGCTCACGATCCAAAATGCTGCCCTATTCAAGCAGTCGCAGGAACAGATCAAGCAGCTCGCAGAGGAAACAGAGCGGCTTGCACTGATTAACCGTGTATCCGGCTGGGCTAGCGGTATGTCGGACGTTGCCGACCTGTTGCAGCGCATGGTAAGCGAGATGGCGCGCGTTACTGATGCCGATCAAGCTCGGCTGATGATGTTCGACCGTGAACGCAACGTAGGCATGTGTCAGGCAGAATATAAGGATACTGGCGCAATCGGCCACATGTCGATCCCGCTCGATCAAAATCCGTCGGTTGCCTGGATGGACCAGCACCAAACGCCGATGCTGATCTCGAATGTTGCCGACGACCCAGAGTTCGCTTCGATCCATGCGTTGCTGCGCGAACAAAACATTCGCGATTTGCTGATTGTGCCGCTGATCGTCAAGGGTGAAGTGATCGGCTCAGTTGGACTGGATACTCAGGACCGTGAGCATAATTTTACGGAGCGCGATATTGCAACCTGTGGCACGATTGCAAATCAGGTAGCCACAGCAATCGAAAACGCGCGGTTGTGGAAGGCAACTCAGCAGAGTGTGCGCGAGCTGACCATGCTCTACGATTTGAGCGTCAGCTTAACAACGATGCTCGATCTTGATGAAATCCTGGCTACGCTGGCAACTGCCGCGCTAGAAGTCGAACGTGCCGACATGGGTGCGATTGTGCTGTTTGATGCCAAGGGACAGCTCAACCGCTTTGCGGGGCTCACTCGCTTTGGTGATTTGCTGCCGCCTGAGCCGTTCGTTGATAACACGCTCGTTCGTGGCATGATGGTAAATTCCAAACCACTTGTTGTTAATGATGCGACTTCGATGACCGACAGCAGTTGGCTACAGCTGGATGACCCGACTCAAAGTGGGGTTATGATGTCGATCATGATCAAAGGGCAGGCCATAGGCGTGCTAGTCATCGCAGCACAACAGCCCCGTGTATGGTCGGAGCGCGAACAATCGCTGCTATCGATCCTTGCTGGTCAAGCCGCTACTGCAATCGAAAACGCGTACCTATTCACTTCCGAGCAGGAAAAACGACAGCTTGCGGATACGCTACGCGAGGTTGCGCTATCGCTCACGTCGACGCTCGATCTGCGCGAAGTGCTGGAAATCATCCTGGTCCAACTCAGACGGGTCGTGCCATACGATAGCACCTCGGTCCAGCTGCTACGTGACGGCAACCAACTGCAAATCATCTCGGGTCGTGAACTAGGCGATGTTGTTTCGTTTGACGGTCTTACCTTCCCTGCCGATAGCCCATTGTATCCAAACTACCATGTCGTAAC
>JASKZZ010000477.1 GCA_030147335.1 Herpetosiphonaceae bacterium
AGTAGGCTCCACTGTTGGGCTGATTGTTGGGCTGGCAGTAATTGTGGGCGTTTGTCGTGTCGGCTCAATCGTGGCGGTCGCAGTGCTTGGCGGCGTAGGAGTAGCTGTTGGCAATTCCGCAACAACCGGCTTCTGCTGTTGATTGGCAAAGCTGACCAGGGTCGTCCCAAGCATTGCAAGGACAACCAATGCGACGATAGCTGCGAGCGGACGAACAATCGACCGTCGTGGAGCATGAACACTTGTAGCTGCCGGTTCTGGAACCGGAGCCGCTGCTTCAACTGGAGCCGTCAACGATGTGTTACTGACTTGCGTTGTTGGCCGAGTATGCGACTCCTGAGGATGGGCCGCAACTGGAAAAACGACACCGACCTCGGTTGCATCACCAAAGCTCATTGCCAGCGCGTCGGCAAGCTCAAAAGCGGAACCAAAACGCTGAACAGGACGTTTAGCCAGCGCTTTGGCAAACACACCATCGACGGCAGCAGGCAGACTTGGCAGATAGGCTGATGGAGCCGGTGGTGTATCTTGCAAGTGCGCGAGCAGCACAACCTGGGACGGACCGTCGAACATGCGGCGACCTGTCAACGCCCGGTACAGGAGCGCCCCAAATGAATACAGGTCAGCGCGATGATCAATCTTGCTGTCAGGCGCTAGTCGCGGATCGATCTGCTCTGGCGCGATATAGTCGGGTGTACCAACAATAACACTCGTCTCGGTAAGCGCAGGCGCATCGAGTGACTTCGCAATGCCAAAATCGGTTAGTACAGCGCGGCCACGCTCATCGAACAAGACGTTACCGGGCTTAATATCACGATGAATAATGCCACGCTGGTGCGCTTCATGAAGAGCAGCGGCAAGCTCAGTGGCAAGTTGAACGATCTGCTCCGGCGCAAGCCGCTGCTCACGCTGGAGCTTTTCGGCAAGTGACGGTCCCGGCAGCAGTTTCATTGCAAGATAAAATAGCCCATCGGACTCGCCGACGTCGTAGATCGGGGCAATATGGGTATGATCAAGCTGTGCCGCTGTAATTGCCTCACGCCGAAAGCGCTCGACAATATCTGCATCGGCCAGATATTGCGGATACAGCACCTTGAGCGCGACATGGCGGTGAAGCCGTGTATCGAAGGCACGGTAGACCGCAGCCATGCCACCACGGCCAATCAACGCCTCAATTCGGTATCGTCCTAGCTCCTGGTTAATTAGATCGTTGAGACGCATGATGTACTACTCAATTCACGCAGCCGCTGCCGAACAACCTGGAGCAGTTGTTCGGTCTCAACACGCCGCAAACATGTTTTATCGGGACAACCATTGGGCGTTCCAAGCGTATGTCCACGGTACAAGCATGGACTACAGGCAAGGTCCGCCCATAATGCGCGATGCGGACCTGAGCGTAGCACGGCAACTCCATTAGGAAAATGGTCTTGTGTTGTCCACGCTTCGCCGCCATATGGTCCCCATGCATGTGGGTCAGTTGGCCCAAACACAGCAACAACAGGCGTGCCGACACAGCTTGCTACGTGACTAACTCCGCTATCATTGCCCACAAACAGATCGCACTGCTGAAGTACGGCTGTCAGCTCGGCAAGAGATGTTCGTCCGCCCAGATTTTGTACCGCATCAGAGTGCCGCATGGAGCTAAGCATGCTGTGCCGCAGGTCTGACTCCTCGGCTCCACCAACCAACACCAGTTGCGCGCCATCATCAATAAGCGCGTCGGCAAGCGCGGCAAACCGTTGGGGCGACCAACGTCGGGCCGGGGCGAAGCTGCCTGAGCCGGGATGAACTGCAACCAGTGGTGCATCAGAACGTATGGGTAAAATCGTTTCCACAGATGGTGTGGAAGATGGAATACGGTATGTTGCTGCTGGACGAGTTGACGCGCCAATGAGTTCAACGACCGAAAGCCAGTATTCGGCTTGATGGTGCTTGCCAAAGCCATGGTCGATCACGCGGTCAGTTAGGAAGAAGCCGCGTCCATTATCCAAGCCATAACGTCGTGACGCGCCAGAACCAAGCACGAGCGCGGCATACTTAAGAATGCTGAACCGCGTTGTAAAATGCTGCAAAAGAATGCAGCTATCGAAGCGGCCTGCGCGAAGGCTTTGCCAGAGCTTGAACCCATACAGCAAATTGCCAAAATGTAGTGCATCTAGTGGCCGGTTAAATCTGTTTTTATCAAAAAGCAGCAGGTCGTCAAACATATTGAGATCACGAAGTGCTGCCGCTCCAGCTGTTGTTGTCAGTATCGTAATTTTTGTTTTCGGTAGGGCCTGTCGTAAGGCTAGAAGCGCGGGCGTGGTTAATAACGCGTCACCAAGATCAGCGAGCGTGACGACTAGAATATGTTGAGGTGTAAAGGCTTGTTGTGGAGGGACGCCCATAATGCGGGTTAGTATAGCATGTCACGCCCTGTTAAGGACTTGACACAAGCTGAGGAGCAGATGATTGCTTTTTGATAAACAACCATCCACTCCTCGTAAAGTTAGACGACATAATCTCAAAACTCAGCAAGCATAATCTAGCGCTGTCGTTTGAGCAATTATGCGATTCGTCGAGTTAGGCGTAGAGCAATCCCGCCTAGCAGAGAAATGATCGCGACGAACGCCAGGAACAGCCGAGTATCTGACGTTCCTGTATTGGGCAGGGCTGCTGGAACACCTCCCGCCGGTTGACCGCCAGGTGTAGCGGCTGGCGCTGCATCAGGCGTTGATGGTGGGGCGATAGCTGG
>JASKZZ010000515.1 GCA_030147335.1 Herpetosiphonaceae bacterium
CGGCTGCACGAGCCGGGGCCGGAGTCGTGATAAAGGCTGATATCAGAACGAGCAGAGCGAGCAGGACCGACAGTTGTTTCCGCATGGAGGTCTCCTTGTATCGTCGCCTAATCTATCACCCGGACGAGCCATAGCCAGATAGATGGATACATCTCCTATATTTTATCACCACTTTCCGTGGTGTCAATACGTAGGAGTCGTGTAGACCGAAAGATTGTGCGCGGGGCAGAAGTGAGGGTGGGCTAGACAGCAAGAATAGGTTTTGGTACATAAGTGTCAACAAAGCATGGACATGACAGCACGCACAACGCAGCCAGGGCTGGACATGCTCTTCATGCCCATTGAGATGTTGGTGTGCTTGTCCCTCCCATAATCCCTCGACAACTAGGGTGTCTTTGGAACAACAATGCGGTGTAGACAGTACACATTTTCTGTAGGGTAGTGAATCCTATGGTGCAAGTCTGACTAGACGCCTGTACTCCTTCATCACCTGCTCCTTCTCAAAGGGTGTCACTATGAGAAACGGAATTAGGGATATAACGACAAGATAACCGGCATGGAGTACTTATTACTCTGACAATAGATCATCCAGCCAACACCGAGTTGAAATAAACTGTAATGCCAGGCGCGCGGTTCGCCGTCATCAATCAGTCGGCGATAGCTCCGTTTGACGACCCAGCGCCCGACGCTGAGAAACAGCAGATAGGCCAATGCCAGGATGATCAACAAGCGGTGGAAGCGATCTGGTGCCTCAAGCCCTGTTTGGTCGAGGTGAAACCCTGAACTTTGCCAATCACGGAACAACGTCTCAATCCACATCCGCCGCCGTCCGCGTTGAAACGTGAACCCATTAGCAGGTAGGTCGGTCATGACCGCTCGGATCGGCTCGTCTTCGTCGCCATCCCACCAGATGATCAGGTTGACCGGTCCGAACCGTTCCTCCGTTATGTATGCCTGTGAGACATTCAGCACTCCGCGCCGATCGCTATAATAGGTTGCAATACTTTGCCCCTTTTCCTGACGCGCTTTGCTGAAATAGAGATGCGTCGTACTTCTAACGCCCAGCATGACATGCCACCCACGCGCTCGTGCCCAGCGAAACAGTCGTGTTGTACAGAATTCCGCATCGCCATGCAACGTCACGGCGACGTCCGGTGGCAAGTTGCGGACAGCCTGCTCCAGTACCGCAATGTGGCAATCACTATCGCTACTGCCGAGATGGTCCAAAACCATCCAGGCGAGTGGTACGGCTCGTCGCCGAAAGCCAAGGCTAGCCACCACCACATTCTGGCGGTTCTTGAGGCGCACCCGATCCAGGATCACATCCACCGTTTGCCCGCGCACACCCTGAATGGCGTGACGCACAATGGGACGATAATGTGTGTCGAGTTCAATCCGCTCGTTATCCAGCAAGCGTCGAATGCGTTGGACTTTTGAGGCTTGGAGGGTCGGCATCGGGAGGGCACGGGCAAGGTCGGCGAGATGGCAACTTTGCGCGTGGGCAGCGGCTGAAACGAGGAGTGCCAGATTGGTTCGCTGCGATGGCAGGACGAGCGGCAGCCGTTCACGAAGCGCGGCCTGTGTGCTATCATATAAGCGTAACGTGGACATACACGTGCTCCTGCTACGGTTGGTGTTGGCACGCTTAATTGTAGCAGAGGGCGGCGCGTGGTCCACGTTTTCCGTTTTGGTGACACCCTTTGACGACCTAACTGGCCAACAGTTTGCCGAACACAAGTCACGCTCCTTCGTTACCTTATCGTCGAAAAATAGTATGCACTTCCATCATATAATTGTTTATCAAGGTTTCCATTTTTGCATGCATATGGCTGAACGGTAGCTGCCTTGTGCTTTGTGCCGACAATGGAAGATTAAGCTACCCACTTGGAAGGCATGCACGACTGTATTTGTGTCATCCGTTGCTTCGAGGCCATGCAGATGTATGTGCTGCTTACATGAAAGATAGACCTTTCGGGTATAATTCTAGTTGTCGTGGCTTGGTCCAACAATAATTTTACATAATGTTATAAAAATACTGAACATTGTATGACTAACAGAATTGAATACGTCTAACTCGAATGTCGTTTTGATTGTGATATACATCATGGGCAACAAGCAGTGATCTAGGACACCAGCCGTTTTGCCATGCATAAACGACTACAGTTGTTACAATTCCTTGCACCAGTTAGGAGTTTACGAAATGAAAAACCGTACAGTTAGACATAAAAATATTACGCGGGTCGATCATCCTGCAAGCCGAACATTTGGCTACCTCGTCCGAATTACGTGGCGCGGCGAGCGTCGTGGCAAATTCTTTTCAGATAGGGTTCATGGCGACCGACTTGGAGCTTTGACGGCCGCCCTTGAGTGGAGAAATGCGACCGAGAAAGAGATCGGCAAGCCACGTACCGACCGTCAAGTTCTTGGCATTGTTCATTCATCCAGCGGCATCCCTGGTGTTCGTCGGGTTCGCGAAGGACACACCGATTACTACGAAGCGACATGGGGTATCACGACCGGGAAGCAGGGACGCACGAAATATTCAATAGCGAAACACGGTGAGAAACGGGCGCTGGAACTGGCGCGCAAGGCACGCCAACGCGGCGAGCGACTGCGGTGGCAGACACCAGCAAAAGCAGATGACTGAGCTGCCATTCATGTAATACAGATAGTGTAATAAACCATCAGCGGTAACATTGGATCTAACTGTCAATATAGGGCTTCAGTGAGGCGCGAACATAGCTCCGGCAGTGGAAGCCCTGGATGTCGCATCGGACCGCCAGGATCGGTGAGCGACTGCCTGCACCCATGCTCTGCTGCCGAACGTGTCGCAGAGGGGGAACTTAATGGGTTCCATACTAGCGCGTTGTCTGCCTCAACAATGTTCTCGCAGTTCCTGCTGCTTAGTTTCCCATACACTCACTCGATTCCGTCCATTTGATTTCGACAGGTACAAGGCCTGATCTGCTTGATGAATAAGCTCGCTGAGCATTGTTTCCTCACCAAGCATGACTGCTATTCCAACGCTGATCGTGACCTGCATGCTGCCCTGTTCAACGTCCAATCGGGTGTCTGCAATCATTTGTCGAACGCGCTCCCCAGTTTGGTAGGCTTCATCTTCTGTCGCGTTATCCAGCAAGCAGATAAACTCCTCTCCGCCATACCGTGCCACAAGGTCTGTCATGCGAAGCTGTCGCCCACATTGTGACGCAACAAACGTAATTACCTCGTCTCCGACGAGATGCCCATACGTGTCATTAACACGTTTGAAGTGGTCAATGTCAAGCATCATGATCGTCAGCGGTCGTTGGTATCGTTGAGCGCGCGCGAACAAAGGCTCTGCGAGTTCGTAGAAGTGTCGGCGATTGATCAGACCGGTTAGTGGATCGGTTTGGGCGAGTGCGGCTAGCTTTTGCTCGGCCTGCTTGCGAGCAGTAACGTCAAACAGAACAAGCGCGACTCCGGCTCGCGCATTATTCTCTGCTACAATCTGCGAACTTTGAATGTGGAACCAGCTTTCACCACTTGATGATACGAGCGCAACTTCGTGTTCAGCGTCGGGTAACGTTCCGAAACGCGGCCAATCAGGACATACTTGGTTGAGCGACATACCAATTAATGGGGTATGCGTTGGTTGGATTAACGCTTTGGCAAATGGATTGAGGTCCACAATACGTTCGAACATGTCAAGGACAATGATGCCGGCACGAATATTGTCGATGACAAGCGTATGGGCAATGTGGACAATATGAAATGCGCGGTAGCGAAAAATAGCTAACGCAAACAACAGCCCGGAAAGTAAGAACAGCAGAATAACATTATCGACCTTTGGGAACACATCAATCTTGAACACATCCTCCGCAATGCGTCCACCAAGCGGCACAAATCCTCCAAGTGCCATGAGCGCTGCTTGGCGGCGATAGAAGGCTGGCGTGCTGCGATAATATTGGAAGAACAGCACAACGCTGATTATTACCAGCACATACAGCATGACAGCGTAAATCCAGAAAAAGAAGCCATGCGTTGCTTGTGTTTCGGGGAAACCTTCAATCAGGTAAACGCTAGTCCAATACCACTGATGCACATCATTCGT